>DATDDZ010000366.1:0-9733 GCA_036523555.1 Gaiellaceae bacterium | reverse complement strand
TGATTCAGGGTAGCCGGTCTCGGCCCAGTCGGAGTAGGGGGCATTCCCCGATCTTCTTCCACCGGAGGCGAATCATCTTGAACTCGCGAAATGGGCATCCAACGGGGACGCACGTGTCCAGTCACTAGATCGCGGTGAGCTCGACTATCTCGACCTCTCGCCGCTCGCCTTCGGTGGCTCCTGCGCTCAGTTCGTGATGAAGTGGCGTAGGGTCGGGACGACAACGACACGTTCCCGACAGAGGAGGAGACAATGGTGCTGGCAACGGCGAAGATCGGGGATTTCGACCAGTTCTGGAATACCTTCTCGACCAAGGGCGCTGAGAAGCGAAAGCAGCACGGTTGCAAGGGGTCGCACGTCTTTCGGGATCCAAATGAGAGCGACCGGGTCTGGGCGATCTTCGACTGGGACGAGGCGGGCTGGCAAAGCTTCACCTCGGACGCCGAGGTCCCGGCGATCTTTCAAGAAGCCGGGTTTACGCAAGGTCCGCCCAAGTCGGCGGAGTTCCTACGCGAGCACTACGCCTAGACGGGCGCGCGCGACAGGGCGACGCAGATCAACACGAGATCGATCAACTGAACAATCAAACGCGAGGAGGCGAGAAGGAACTACGAGACGAGTAACCGCTCACGTCGTCGACCCACCACCGCGGCGTAGCTTCGGTCACCGCGGGAGCGGGTTTGGGCCGGTGGCAGTGACGAGGCTCTGCGGCACCCAGTCGTCGACGTGGCTGAAGCCCTCGAAGCGCCCTTCCTCGTCCTCGACGACGTCGAAGAAGGAGCGCCGGTAGAACTTCACGTGGGTGAAGTCCTCGAACAGCACGTAGACCGGCTCGACGTCGGGACTCTGGAACTGCTGCCCAGTCAGCGCGGCCCGATGCACTCGCGAGAACTCGTCGAACTCCTCACCGACGACGACGCCGAGGTGCTCGAGGCCCATCCGGTAGACACGCTGGTGAACGGGCGGGATCAGCTCGATGCGCGAGACCGGAGTTCCATCGAGGACATCGAGCGGCTCGGCGAGCACGATCAAGGAGATTGGACGCCCGTTCCAGACGCGCTCGCGGTTCGCCCTCGCATGGCGCTCGAGAAGCGTGCGCTGGTGGACGTACAGGTCCCAGTCGGCGACGCGGACGGCGAGGTGGCTGAGCGGGTAGGACGAGATGTCGATGCCGCGGGCAGAAAGACGGTCGCGCTGCATCGCCGCGAAGGCTCGATAGTCCCCGATGATCTCCGCGATCGGATCAGACGTCGCCACGTGGCACCCTCCTCAGCCATCGTACGAGTCACAACAACTCGCGTGACGTGACCGCTGGAAAGACGCGCCGTTTCCAGCGGGTTTGGCGAAGCGGATGATGGGACTCGAACCCACGACCTTCTGCATGGCAAGCAGACGCTCTAGCCAACTGAGCTACATCCGCGAACGACGGCCAGTATAGCCTCGGCTTTCCAGCCGCCTGCGAGCCCCGAGATATCGAGGCGACCCCGTCAGGCCTGCGCGTCGAGCGCGTCGTTCACGAGCCTGTCCGCGAGCTCGTTGTGCTCTCGCCGCACCGCCGTGTAGCGCACGCGCCCGAACTGCCGCTCGAGATCAGTCGCCTGCTCCCACAACTCGCGCAGCGCGGCGTTCTTGACGCGGTATTCGCCCCGCATCTGCTTCACCAGCAGCTCTGAGTCCGAGACCACCTCGAGCTCGCGCACACCGAGCTCGGCCGCCTTCTCCATCCCCGCCACGAGCCCGCCGTACTCGGCGACGTTGTTCGTCGCGCGCCCGATCGCCTCGCCGCGGGCGTCGAGCACCGTGCCGTCGTCCGCCTCCAGCACGTAGCCGTACGCGGCCGGCCCCGGGTTTCCACGCGAGCCTCCGTCGGTGAAGAGCTTCGCCTTCACAGCAGCGCGTAGATGTCGAAGGCCGGCTCCTCGTACGGGTGCGCGCCACGCAGCGCAGCGACGACCTCGTCCTGCCGCTCGTCCGGGAACACCGTCTCGAGGCGGAGCTCCGCTACCCGCTGCTCGCGGCCCGCCGCCCCGATCGCCGGATCCGTTCCCTCCCCGCCGAAGAAGGTCCCCGTCCCGGCCATGTACCAGGAGCAGCGCTCGTAGTCGCCGATGCGCCCCGCACCGGCCGCGAACAACGCGTCGCGCACTTCCTCGAGTGCCTCGCGCGGAACGAAGACGACGAGCTTGCGGTTCAGATCTCTGTGTCGATCTGCGCGCGCTGCAGCTTGCCGCTGTAGTCGACGTAGATCGACTTCCATTCGGTGAAGACGTCGAGTGCGGCCTGCCCCGCCTCACGGTGGCCGTTGCCCGTGTCCTTCGTCCCGCCGAAAGGCAGATGAACCTCTGCGCCGATCGTGCCGGCGTTGATGTAAGTGATCCCGGCCTGCAGGTCGCGCATCGCACGGAACGCCTTGTTGACGTCGCGCGTGAAGATCGAGGATGACAGCCCGAACTTGATCCCGTTCGAGACGCGGATCGCCTCGTCGACGTCGCGAACGCGGATCAGAGCGGTGGTCGGGCCGAAGATCTCCTCCTGCGCGATCCGCATCTGCGGGTCGACGTCGCCGAAGATCGTCGGGCGGTAGAAGGAGCCCTGCTCGAGCCCGTTTCCGGTCGCTACCTCGCCGCCGGTGAGGAGTTTTGCGCCCTCGTCCTTCCCGATCCCCGTGTACGAGTGGATCTTGTCGAGCGCCTTCTTGTTGATGACCGGGCCGACGTCCGTGTCGTCCTCCCACCCCGGGCCGAGCCGCAGCTTCTCCGCGGCCGCCACGAGCCGGGACTGCAACTCGTCGTACACGCCCTCCTGGACGATCACGCGCGACGCGGCCGTGCACCGCTGCCCGGAGGTGCCGAACGCCGACCAGACGATCCCGTCGGCGGCGAGCTCGAGGTCGGCGTCGTCGAGGACGATGATCGCGTTCTTGCCCCCGAGCTCGAGATGGACGTGCTTGAGATTCTCGGCAGCGTTCCGCATCACCTCGACGCCGGTCTCCCGCGAGCCCGTGAGCGTGATCACCGGGACGTCGGGGTGGCGAACGAGCCGGTCGCCGACGGCGCCGCCGCCCCCGTGCACGATGTTGACGACGCCCTTCGGCAGTCCTGCCTCGTCGAGCAGCTGGACGAAGCGCTCGCCGAGAAGCGGTGTGTCGGTGGCGGGCTTGAAGACGATCGTGTTCCCGGCGACAAGTGCCGGCGTGATCTTCCACGAGGGAATGGCGATCGGGAAGTTCCACGGCGTGATCACCCCGATCACCCCGATCGGCATGCGCACGCTCATGTTGAACTTGTCGCGCAGCTCGGACGGCGTGGTCTGGCCGAAGAGCCTGCGCCCCTCGCCTGCCATGTAGAGGCTCATGTCGATCGCTTCCTGCACGTCGCCGCCGGCCTCGGCCTTGACCTTGCCCATCTCGTGGGCCATCAGGTCGGTCAGGTCGTCCTTCTCCTCCATCAGGAGGTTGGCGAAGCGATAGAGGATCTCGCCGCGCTTCGGCGCCGGGACGAGCCGCCAGTCCTCGTAGGCCTCCTTCGCCGCAGCCACCGCGCGATCGACGTCGTCCGCGCCGGAGCGCGGGAACGTGCCGATCGAGTCCCCGGTCGCGGGGTTGAAGCTCTCGAACGTCTCGCCCGAGGCCGCGTCGGCCCATTCGCCGCCGATGTAGTTCTGAAAGGTCTTCGTCCCGGTCAGGGCCACGGGGCGAGTCTACTCAGACGGGCCGTCCGTCCCGGGGAACGTCCCCGGAATCCGCGACCGGCGTCGGTCGCGGATCGTCCGCTGCTCGTGATCCGCGTCTCCCCCGCTCTTCCGGTTCCGGCGATCCGGGCCCGACCGGCGGTCGATGATCACCGTCACGTTCGGGTTGTCCTTGTAGTACTCGGTCATCTTGTCGAACAGCTCGTCGGCGAGCTCCGGCGGAATCACGCAGTAGATCACCGTCTGATTGTAGGAGTCTTCGACGGACGCGCTAGACGGGGGAGATCTCGGGGACGAGCCGCCCGTCCTGCTCGATGTGCGCGTTCCAGCGCTTGTAGCCGGGGTCGAGCTCCGCGAGCTCGTGCCCGCGCTCGGCCAGCCGGACGGGCTGTGCGGAGTCGGGCGTGACGCGGTACTGGTACCACGAGATGTCCCAGCCGACGGTGACGATCAGCTCTCCGCGGCCGCCGGAGAGCGGGACGATGCTCGCTTGCGGTTCGCCCAGGCTCTTCGCGATCCCGGCGACCGTCCGCCGGTAGTCGCTCGCGTTGAAGATGTCCGAGGCCTCGACCATCTGCTGCTCGGGCGCCGAAAGGCGCCGCAGGATCGGCTCCGCGAGCACGGGGTCCGGCGGCTCTCGCTTCGGGTCGAACAGCGAGGCGAGCCCCCTCCGGCGCCGGCGCTGGCTCGGCACGGTCGGCGAGGTCGGGCTCCCCTCCTTGATCCAACCGTGCTCGATCGCCAGGTCCTGGCAGAGCGGGCAGACGTCGACGAACTCGTCGCCGTCCGACGAGAAGCGAAGGGCTCGCTCCCCGGTCAGCAGCGTCCGCTCGCAAACGGCGCAGACTTGCTTGACGGATTGGCGGGTCAGTTGTCGCACCGGCCTTGGACCCTAGCCAACGCCTCGCGCCTTGCAAGTCTTGCTAGAGTCGATTACATGTGTGTTTTACATGTAGGTGGGCGATGAGGGGCCGGGGCGGACGCGGCGCCCGGTGCCGGAGGATGGTTCATCCCGGGCACTGGGGAGTGCGGGCGCGTGTCGAGCGGTTCAGCGAGCCGGCCCTCCTCCTGCTGCTGCGCGAGCGGCCCGCCCACGGGTACGAGCTCCTCGAAGCTCTCCCGGCGCTGACCGGCGAGTCGCGGGTCGACATGGGCAATCTCTACCGCGTTCTCCGAGCGCTCGAAGAGGACGGCCTCGTCACCTCGCGCTGGGAGGCCGGAGAGCCCGGGCCCGCGAAACGCATCTACGAGTTGACCACGGAAGGGAAGCGCCTGCTCGACGAGTGGGCTGCTGCGCTCCGGCGCTCACGCGACCGGATCGACACCTTCCTCGAGCGACACGAAGGGAGGTGACCATGCACCACGGACGCAGACGACATCACGGCGGCCTCGGCCGCCGCTGGTACGACCGGGACAACGTCCTCGAGCGGCTCGAGAGCTACCAGCGCGACCTCGAGCAGGAGCTCGCCGACGTCTCTGACCTGATCGAGCGGCTCCGCGCCGGCGAGGCGCCGGGCCAGCCCGAGACCCAGAGCATCTAGGGAACAACCGGGCGGAGGATCTGCGAGGCGAAGGCGAACGCTTTCGCCTCGATCCCTCCCCTTCTTTCAACGGAGCTCATCGCACCCGTGCTGCCGCGAGAACAGCGCGGACGTAGCGTGCAACCGTCGCCGGTCCGGGTTGTCCCGCGGGCAGCTCGGCCGCGAACGCCGTCGTCCCGAGCAGCGCCGCGTTCTGCCAGGTGACTGCGCTGCCCGGCAGCTGCGGCAACGGACGATAGGACAGCCCTGAGACGCGCGCGAACACTCTCTCGATTCGCCGGTTGCCGCCGGACGCCCAGACCAGATCGAGGTGCTGGTGGAACCAGATCGTGACGTGAGGTCGCACGCGCAGGATCAATGCGCGCGCGATCCGCGCCTCCCGCTCGGACAGCGGCCGCGGGCCTGATTCGTAGACGCCGCCGAGCCGTCGCCAGCGGCGGGGAAAGTTCCGGTTGAGATCGACGCCGTGTGCGTTGAGCCGCGTTCCCGCCGCGACGCCGTCCGGGTTCAGATCGGGGACGATCCAGAGGTTGAGATCACTCGGGGAGAGGCGCGCCAGGGCTCGAGCGACCGGGATTCCTCCGGTCTCGTTCCCGTGGATGCAGCCGACCACGAGCACGGGCGTTCCCGACCGGTTGCCGACCTCGAGCGCCCGGATCGGCCGGCCCTGCCAGGAGCGGCCCAGCAACACCGTTCGCGCAGACGCGGTCGCGGTCACTGCGAGCGCGGCCACGAGCGAGCCGACAAGGGCGAACGTCGCCGCCGGAGCCTTCAAGCGCGGGGCCTTCGCCTAGGTGTGGCCCGAGACAGCGTGCGGGACATACGGTTCCTCGAGCCGCGTCATCTCCTCCGGGCTCAGCTCGAGTTGTTCGGCGGCGAGCGCGTCGTCGACGTGTCCGGCGGCGGTGGCGCCGACGATGGGCGCCGTAACGCCCGGCTTGTGCAGCAACCAGGCGAGAGCGACCTGGGCGGGCGGAACGCCGCGGTCACGCGCGGCCTCGACGACGCGCTCGACCACGTCGAAGTCGCCGGAGGAGTAGAGCGAGTCCCCGAAGGAGTCCGTCTGTGCGCGCACGGTGAGACGTTCGCCTTCGCGGGTCCGGTTGCCGGCGAGGAGCCCGCGCGCCAGCGGGCTCCAGGGGAGAACGGCAACGCCCTGGTCGAGGCACTGCGGGATCATCTCCCGCTCTTCTTCGCGGTACACGAGGTTGTAGTGGTTCTGCATCGAGACGAACCGCGCCCATCCGTGCCCCTCTGCGACCGCCTGCGCTTTTCCGAACTGCCAGGCGTACATGCTGCTCGCGCCGATGTAGCGCGCTTTCCCGGACCTGACGACGTCGTTGAGCGCCTCCATCGTCTCCTCGATCGGCGTGCGACCGTCCCAGCGGTGGATCTGATACAGGTCGACGTAGTCCAGCCCGAGGCGCTCGAGCGATGTGTCGATCGACGCCAGGACATGCTTGCGTCCGAGCCCGCGCCCGTTCTCGCCCGGCATCGTCTGCCCGTGCACCTTCGTGGCGAGCACGTACTCCTCGCGCGTGAGGAGATTGCGGAGCATGCGGCCGCTGAGCCGTTCACTCTCGCCGCCGTTGTAGACGTCGGCGGTGTCGAAGAACGTGACCCCGCCTTCGACCGCGTGGCGGACGATGGGCTCGGCCTCGTCCTCGGCGAGCGCCCACGGGCGCTCGGTGTGCTTCCCGAAGCTCATCATGCCGAGGCACACGCGCGACACGCGGAGCCCGGTCTCTCCCAGGTTTACGTACCGCACGGTCGCTCCGAGTCTAGAGAATGGACACTGCCAAAGCCGCGCGCCCGCGCCTCGATCTCGTGGGCCAGTGCGTCGGTGCTCGGAACGGGAATGCCATGGCGACGGCCACCGCGTTGCACAGGCCCTGCAATCGCGTCGAGCTCGGGCCGCCGTCCAGCGGCCACGTCCTTCTGCATCGAGCTGCGCAGGTCCGCGGGGGCCGCTGCGACGAGACCACGCAGCGCGCCCTCGTCGATCCGTGCGCCCTCGGCGAGGGCGACGGCGATCGCGTCAGCCTGGCAGCCCTTGAAACGCTCGTCGTCGCGGACGCCCCCGAGCGGCGCATCGAGCGCCGTCGTCGCCAGTGCGATCGGAGCGAGGAACGCGAGCTTCTCCCACAGCAGCGTCACCTCGTCCTCGCGGATCTCACAGGTGATGCCCGCGCGCTCCAGCTCCGCCGCCACCGAGGGCTCCCCACCGAGCTCGACACGGAGGAACGGCGAGCTCTGGCGAATCCGCCCCGGCCCAAGGCGCTCGGACTCGACGCGGATCGCACCCGCGACGACGTTGGCGTAGCGCGCGCGAAGGAGCGCCATGTGGTCGACGCCGTTCATGAGCGGCACGACCGTGGCGCCTCCGACCCGGTCGGGGGGAGCCAGCTCGAGCGCCGGCTCGAGCTCGGTCGCCTTCGTCGTCACCCACAGCACGTCGACACTCTCCTCGAGCGCTGACACGGCGGGAATGTCGACCTCGAAGTCGCCCAGCACCACGCTCTCGACGTGGAGGCGGCCGTCGTACCGGGCCAGCGTCGCGGGACGCATGAGGAGGACGACATCCGAGCCAGCGTTCGCAAGGGCGGCTCCGAGCAGGCCCCCGATCCCGCCGGCGCCGAGGACCGCATGGCGCATACGACGACGTTACCGGCAGGGGTCGCCACGGTCTAGGATCGCCTCATGAACGCGACCGTCCGTGAGGGTCAGGCGCCTGCCGTCGTGGTCGCCCTCGAGCCCGGGGAGAAGCTCACCTCGGAGGCGGGCGCGATGATGTTCATCTCCGGCGACGTGCAGATGGACGTCGAGATGCCGGGCGGGCTGATGGGCGGCCTGAAGCGTGTCGCGCTCGCGGGTGAGAGCCTGTTCCTCGTCAACTACACGGCGCGCGGTAGCGGCGCCGTCGGCATCTGCGGTCCATTCCCAGGCTCGATCCGCGAGCACGAGCTCGACGGCGAGATCATCTGCGAGAAGCACGCCTACCTCGGACACGTCGGAGAGGTTGCGATCGAAAGCGCGTTCGCGCAGCGCCTCGGCATGGGGATCACCGGTGGCGGCGAGTCGTTCTTTCTCCAGCGGCTCAAGGGCAAAGGGACCGTCTGGCTCCATGGCGGCGGCGACTTCCTCGACTTCGACCTCACCGAGGGCCAACGGCTCGTGGTCGACACCGGCTGCATGGTGATGATCGAGCCGTCGGTCAAGTACGAGGTGAAGATGCAGGGCGGCGTCAAGAAGAGCCTGTTCGGGGGCGAGGGGCTCTTCCTTGTGCACATGACCGGCCCGGGACATGTCACCCTCCAAACGCTCCCGTTCACCCGGACGGCCCGGCGCATCCGTGAGGCCGCGCACGGCGGCGGCGACGAGCGCGGCGGGTTGATCAGCAACATCCTCGGCGAATAAGGAGGCAGCAATGGGTTTGCTCGACAAGGCGAAGGCCGCAGCAGAACAGGCCGCGACGAAGGCGAAGGAAGGCGTCGAGGACGTGCAGACGAAGCGCGATCTCTCGATCGCCTACGGCGAGCTCGGCAAGACCACGTACCGGCTCGTGGAAGGCGGAGGGCTCTCGAATCCCGAGCTCACCCCGCACGTCGAGAAGATCCGGGAGCTCGAGTCACGCTCCTCAGGGGAGCCGGTGATGGCAGGGAACACCGAGGCGCCGCCGTCGGACCAGCCGCCGGCGATGCCGACGTAGTCCTCCACCCCGCCGATGGTGACCGCGTCGGGTGAATTCGCGGTTCAGCTCGAGATCGCCGCCTCGATCGTCGTGCCGCTCGGGGTGCTCGGCATCCTCTGCTGGTGGTTCTGGCGCCACCGCGAGGAATGACGTGGCCGACGGTCGCCTCACGCCGAGTCGCGAATGGGTGCTGCTCGCGGCCCTCGTGGCCCTGGTGTCGGCGCTCACCGCGGCAGAGCGTGCGCATCTGATTCCACTTTCGATTCTGGCGGCGAGCCCTCACGCGGTTGCCGAGGCGCGCGTCTGGCTGTTGCTGACGAGCGCGCTGCTCGTTCAGTCCCCCCTGTTCTGGTCTTTGGTCTCGTTCGCGCTCCTCGGTGCGATCACGCTTCGCGTCTGCGGGTCGCGCGCCCTCTGGATCTCCGCTCTTGCGGGCCACATCACTTCGACGCTCTCCATCTACGCACTCCTGGCTCTCGCTCGAGCTCTCGAGCCGCACGCGTTCCAGGCCGTGCAGCGGTCCCCGGACTACGGGGTCTCGGCGATCTCGGCCGCATGGATCGGGGCCGTCGCATCGACGGCATGGCGAGCTCCCGGTCGCACACTGCGCGGCAAGATCGTGACGGTGCTCGCAGTCGCCGCAACCGCGCTGGTCGGCTGGATGTTGCGCGGCCACGTGAGCATCCTCGATCTCGAGCATCTCGTCGCCTTCGCCATCGGCGTCCTGGTCGCGGTGCGGACCTCACGCACACCGCGCCCAGCACGGCTCGAAGTCCACGTGGTTCCTTCCTGAGCCCGTGCGCGAGCATCG
>DATDDZ010000365.1:0-2899 GCA_036523555.1 Gaiellaceae bacterium | reverse complement strand
TGGCGTGTCGACTGCGGTTCTCGCGATTGCGAAGGCGCTCGGTGCGCGTGTGGCGGTCACATCGTCGAGCCCCGACAAGCTCGCTCGCGCACGCGAGCTCGGTGCCGACGCGACGTTCGACCACACCGCCGACGACGTGGTCACCGGAGTGAAAGAGGTCTCGGATGGCGGCGCCCACATCGTCGTCGACCATGTCGGCGAAGCGACGTGGAAACGGTCTCTCAACGCGGCCCGACCCGGGGGGCGCGTTTGTGTCTGCGGGGCGACCACGGGGGCGAACCCGCCCGCGAACCTCCACCGGATCTGGTGGAAGCAGCTCACCGTCTACGGCTCGACGATGGGCTCTAGAGAGGACTTCGAGGCCGTGTACGACCTCGTTCGGTCAGGCGACGTTCAGCCTGTCGTCGACGCGGTCTTCCCGCTGGCAGAAGCCGCCTCGGCCCACGCGCGGCTCGAGGCCGGCGCGCAGCTCGGCAAGATCGTGCTCCGCATTCCGGACTAGTCCGGTGCCAGGCACGGGACGTGTCCCTTCGCCGAGCCGGGCGCGCCGCCCCGGGGCGGCCCCGGTCGGCCTGCTACCCGATGCCGAGAATGAACTTCGCGTCGTCCGACATGCGCTCGGGCGTCCACGGGGGGTCCCAGGTGAGCTCGATGTCGACGTCCTCGACGCCGGGGATCTCGCTCGCGACGCGGTTGATGTCCTCCTGGATCATCGGCCCGGCCGGACAGCCCATCGACGTGAGGCTGTGCGTCACCTTGATGCGCTGCCCCGTCACCTCGACGTCGTAGAGCAACCCAAGCTCGACGATGTCCATCCCGAGCTCGGGATCTTCGACCTGGCGGAGCGCCTCGAAGACTTCGTCTTTGGTCGGCACGACCTCGAGTGTAGCCTCGGAGCGGCTGCTAGCCGTTGGCCTTCGCGGCCGCGGCGGCCGAGAGGACGAAGGTCGACTCGACGACCGGCTTGAGCCCCCGCTTCGCCGAGCCGGTCACGGCGACCACGCTCCAGCGGTACTTGCCTGGCGCGAAGTGGAACGAACCCGGAAGCACGAGCTGAGCCTGCTTCGTTCGCGCCATGTACACCTGACGTCCGTTGCGATAGAGGCGGAAGAGATAGGACTTCGAGCCGGGCTGCGCGACCCACCCCCACACGCGCGACGGGACGAAACCCGAAACCTGGGTCGTGGCCGGCTTCGGCGCCTTCGGCTGCGTCTTGGCTTTCGCCGGAGCCGACTTCGGCTTCGCCTTCGGCTGCGACTTCTGCGTCGCGGACGGTTGGCCGGCCGGATGCACTGTCTTCACGGCGGGCTTCTCGACTGCGGGAGCCTTCGGAGCGATCGGAGCCGGCGCGGCCGGATGGATCGCCGGCGAGGTCACGCGGTGAACCTTCGTGGACCGTGGGCCGCCGACGCCGACGTTGTCGCGAGCCCCCGCCATGCCGATGGGAACAGCGACCGCGACGAGCACGAGCGATGCCAGCACAAGAGTCCGGCGAGGCTTGCGCGAACGAGGCGGGGATATCTGCTCGGCCTCCTCGGCCGCGGTTCGGGCGCGGACCCTTGCCAGCAGGCGATCCCACTCGTCGGCCGGTGCGGGAGGCAGGAGCTCCCGCGCCCGCTGCTGCTCTTCGGGCGACGAAACAAGGATCAACTCGGGGCTGATCGGCAGGCCGTCGAATGCCACGGCAACCTCTCCTTCAGGCCGCATCCGGGAAGCCTAGCGTCCCTTTCGGCCGGGGGTGTGGGCTCGCCTCAGTAGCCGAGAAGGCGGACTTCCTCGCGCCTGTCGCGGGCGAAGAAGTGGATCCCGTCGGTGAACCGGACCCAGTTGCACCGTGTGCACATGACCAGCGAGTGGGTGCGGGCGGAGTCCGCGAGGAACCGTACTCCGCGGAGGAGATCGCCGTTGGAGACGCCTGTCGCCGCGACGATAACCTCCCCCGGCGCGAGTTCCTCGGTCGTGAAGACCCGCGTCTCGTCCGCGATCCCGAGCTCACGCGCATGCTCGATCTCACGGCGTGAGGTCGGCCAGAGCTGCGCCTGCACCTCCCCGCCCAGACAGCGGAGCGCTGCAGCTGACATGACGGCCTGGCGGGTGCCGCCGATGCCGACCGCCAGGTGATCGTTCGTGCCTCGGATCGCGGCCGAGATCGACGCGGTCACGGTGCCGTCCTGGATCAGCTTGATGCGGGCGCCGGAGGCACGGATGTCCTCGATCAGATCGTGATGACGCGGACGGTCCAAGACGATGGTCGTGATGTCGTTCGGCCGCCGTCCGAACGAGTCCGCGATCGCCCGGATGTTCTCGCCGATCGGTTTCAACAAGTCGATCGAGCCGCGCGCCCGGGGACCGACGGCCATCTTCCGCATGTACATGTCCGGCAGGTTGAGAAGGGACCCGCGCTCGCCGACCCCGATCATCGACATCGCGCCGTTGCCGCCTCGTGCGACGACACCGCGACCTTCGAGCGGATCGAGTGCAAGGTCGGCGTCCTCTCCCCCCGCCCCGATCTCCGCCCCCACGCGCAGCGGCGAGTCGTCGTTCGCCGCGCCGATCACGACCCGGCCCTGAATCGGAAATCCGTCGAGGGCCGCGTGCATCGCCCCGGCCGCCTCCTTCTCGGCCGCCTCCTGGTCGCCGCGGCCGAGCCAGCGGGCTGCGGTCAGCGCGGCGCTCTCGGTCACGCGCACGTACTGCTCGCAGAGGCACAGCGGTGGAGTGCCGGACCTTCCCTCCGCGCGCGCCGCCAGCTCCGCCGCGTTCGTCATCAGACGTGCTGAACCTGTTCGGCGCTGGCAAGCACGAGCTGAAGCACGTCGTCGATCGCCGCACGGATGTCCGTGTTCGAGATCACCGGCACGTGATCCCGGTTCGCCCGCGCGACAATGTGCGCCTGAAT
>DATDDZ010000364.1:0-4817 GCA_036523555.1 Gaiellaceae bacterium | reverse complement strand
AGATGACCGCAGTCGTCATGCCCGGCCGGATCTGCGGCAAGAGTATCCGCCACACCGCGGTCGCGGGTGTCGCTCCGAGATCCATCGCCGCGCGGAACTGGTTCCAGTCGAATCGCTCCAGTGATGCGTACAACGTCAGCGCGGCAAACGGGAAGTAGAGGTAGACGAGGACGAGGATCACCGTCGGCCGGTCGTAGAGGAAGAACGAGACCGGCTTCGAGGTCGCGCCCGTCCAGTGCAGGAACCGGTTGATCGCGCCCTCTGGGCCGAGAATCGTGAGCCAGGAGTAGACACGCAGGAGGTAGCTCGTCCAGAACGGGAGGATGACGAGGATGAGCAGCACCTTCTGGTAGCGCTTCGGCACGTACCGCGCCAGCCAGTACGCGAACGGGAACGCGATCACGAGCGTCAGCGCCGTCGCCACGACTGAGACCCAGACGGTCGCCCAGAACGTCGAGACGTACGTCGGGACGCTGAAGAAATAGTGGTAGTTGTCGACCGTCCAGTGGTGGACGACGTTGTAGTCGACGGTCTGCCAGAAGCTGTAACAGACGATCAGCCCGAGCGGGACGAGAAAAAAGAGGCCGAACAGGACGACCGCCGGGGCGAAGCCCACGTACTCGCCGATCCTGGCAGTCCAGGCCCGCCCGGGGCGACCCGCCGGCAACGCGATCTCCGCCGGCTGGGTCGCTCCGAGGCCCGGGCCTTCCTTCATCTACGCGCCGAACACCTCGTTGAAGGCGTCGGTGTAGGCCTGCTCGTTGCCCGACGGGCCCTTGAGCGTCATCTTCAGGGCCTTGTCCGGCTGGTTGTAGAGCAACCGCCTGGCGCGGTCGCCGTGACCCTGGTTGACCAGGATCTTGTACGACTTCTCGTTGAACAGCGGGCGTCCGTTGGTGATGAAGTTCTGGGCGATGTACGGGGCCTGCTGCATTGCGTTGATGAAGCGCGGGAAGGCGTCCTTGTTCTTCGACGCCTTCACCATTTGCTCCGAGTCGATGAACCCGACCGTCCCCTCCTTGGGATAGGACATCTTCACGACCGGGCCGCCCGCGTCTTTGACGCGGTCGTCGGTGCCGAGGTTCGTGATCCCGATCCACGCGGATTCGTCCGCCAGCGCACGCACGACCTCGTTGTTCTGCGACGCGAGCTTGAGGACGTTCGGCTTGAACGCCTTGAGCCAGCCCTTCGCGCTTGCGATCTCGGCGGTCGTCATGCTGTACGGGGCCTTCGCGCCGGTCGCCTTGCCGGCGATCGCCATCATGTCCGTGGGGATGTTCTCCAGCGAGATCTTCCCCTTGTACTTCGAGTCGAGCAGCGCGTGCCACGAGTCCGGGACCGTGTGCACGAACTTCGGGTTGTAGTAGATCTGCACGGTCGACCAGGAGAACGGATAGCCCATGTAGTTCGAGCCGTCCTTCCAGAACGAGAAGTCGCGTGCAATCGAGTACAGCTGCGACGACACCGGCAGAGAGGCGAGGTCGAACGACTCGGTCAGGCCGTCCTTGTTGTACTTCGGAACCCAGAGCGCGTCGCCGGAGACGATGTCGAACTGGCTTCCCGTCTGCTTGATCTTGAGATAGGCATCCGCGTTGTCGCTGAACAGCTGCGGCCGCCCTTGCTCGTTCGTCTGCTGCTTCACTGCCGCGAGCTGGTCGTTCGCGTAGTGGTCGGACCACGTCAGCCAGTTCAGCGTCACCTCGTTCTGTGACCTGCCTGTCGCAGACGCCGCCCCGCTCGACTTCTTGGACGAGCCGCCGCAGCCTGCCGCGACGACCCCGACGGCACCGACTGCCCCGAGGCGGAGCATCCTGCCCCGGGTCATGCGCTCCTCGAACAAGCGCTCGTCAATTGACGTCACCTACACCCTCCTCTCGTCGATTCGACCCCTCCAGTAGCACCACGTCAGCCGGATCCCAGGTCAGGACGACCTCGGTCTCCGGAAGCAGGTCGCTCGCGGCAGCACCTTCAGCCCCGAAGAGCGCGGCGGTGACGGGAGCGTTCACTCCGTCGCAGTTCACCGCGACTCTCGTGTGACTGCCGAGAAACGACGACTGGGCAATTCGTCCCCGCAGGCCGGTGCCGTTCGACTGGGCGAGACGCTGGACCTGAATCGACTCGGGCCTGACCATCAGCGTCGCTCGCCCACTTGCTCGCGGCGGCGGTGCGGGGACCTCTGCACCGTTGTCGAGGGCAGCCTTGCCTCCCGTCCCGACCTCGACCTCGATGAAGTTGGACTCGCCGATGAAATCGGCGACGAAAGCGCTCGTAGGCCTGTGGTAGATCTCGTGCGGCGTTCCGACCTGGTCGATCCGGCCCTCGTTCATGACGGCGATGCGCGTTGCCATCGACATCGCCTCTTCCTGATCGTGGGTGACGTACACGAAGGTCGTGCCGACGTCGCGATGGATCTGTGCCAGCTCGATCTGAAGCCGCTTGCGCAGCTTGAGGTCGAGCGCGCCGAGGGGCTCGTCCAGCAGGAGCACCGCGGGGCGGTTCACGAGCGCCCGCGCGACCGCGACCCGCTGCTGCTGGCCGCCGGACAGCTGCGCGGGCAGCCGGTCGGCGAACGTGCCGAGGCCGACGAGCGCGAGCGCCTCCTCGATCCGCCCGCCTGCGTCGCGCTTCGGGATGCGGGCCATCTTCAGCCCGAACCCGACGTTGTCGCGGACGGTCATGTGAGGGAAGAGCGCGTAGTTCTGGAAGACCGTGTTGACGGCCCTGCGGTACGGGGGCAGCCGGTTGACGCTCTGGCCCCTGATCAGGATCTCGCCCGCGGTCGGCGCGATGAAGCCGCCCACGAGGTTGAGCGTGGTGGTCTTGCCGCAGCCCGACGGTCCGAGCAGGCAGAAGAACTCGCCCTCCTCGATCTCCAGGTCGGTCGGCTGCAGCGCCTCCTGGTTGCCGTAGCGCTTCGCGACGCCGCGAAACGTGATCGCCGGCGCTTCCGCCTGCCGCTCGGGGACGCTCACTCGGCGGCCTCCGGCGTGCAACCGCAGGAGCGGCGGCGGATGAGTGTGACGGGTATGCGGACGTGCCGAGCCTCGCTCTCCTCGCGCATCGCCGTGACGAGCAGATCAGCGGCCTGCGCCCCGACGGCACGCGGGTCGTATGCGACAGCGGTCAGCGACGGCTCGAGCAGGTCCCCGAAGTAGGGATCGTCGAAGGCGACGAGAGCGACGTCCTGCGGAATCCGGACGCCGCGTGACGCCGCGGCCGACATGAATCCAAGCGCGAGCTCGGCGCTCGAGGCGAGCACGGCCGTCGCAAGCTCCGACTCGGCGAGGAGCTCGAGGCTCGCCCGTCGTCCGTCGGCGATCGTCCACTCGCAGACCTTCACGTCGCGGGCCTCCGGTGTCGCGCCGCGGGACTCGAGCGAGGCGTGGAACGCGAGTAGGCGCCCTGCTCCCGCGCTCTCGCGCTGCGAGCCCGCGAGAAGGCCGATGCGCTCGTGCCCGTGCTCGAGCAGGTGCGCGACGAGAAGCTCGATACCGGCCTCGTTGTCGAGCGTCACGTCCCCGTCGCCGCTTCCCTCGACCACGCCGTCGAAGAAGATCGTCGGCGTCGCCCGTCCGTGGACTGCCTCGGCGAAGACCTCCCGCGGCATCCCGGCGGTCGCCACCAGGAGGCCGTCGACCTGGTGGGAGAGCAGCGTCTCGACCGCAGCGAGCTCGCGGTCGACGTCCTGGTTCGCGTCCATGAGCATGACTCGGTACCCGCTCAGCTCGAGCGTGCCCTGGGCGCCCTGGAGGGCGGCAGCGTAGAACGGGCTCGAGACATCCGGGACGACGAAGCCGACCGTCAACGTCCGCTGCGTCCTCAACGAGCGCGCCAGCGCCGACGGCTGGAAGTGCAGCGTCGCCGCGGCTTCGACGACGGCGGCCCGCGTGGTCGGCGCCAGCCCCGTGTGGCCGTTGAGCGCCCGCGACGCTGTCGATGTGGAGACGCCGGCCCGCTCGGCCACGTCGGCGAGGGTGGCCTTCCGCCCGGGAGAAAATCGATTGCGCAAGCGATTGCGACGCTGACATACTCGCTCTCGCAGTGTCAAGGGCGACGCCCCCTCTTCGGCTCGGCGTCGCCGGTCTCGGGGGCATGGGGACGCTCCATGCCGAGAACGCCCAGGTGATCCCCGGTGCGGCGCTCGTGGCGGTGGCCGCGGCGCGGGAAGGTCGCGCCGAGGAGGTCGCGAGGCGGCTCGGGGTCAGGGCCTGCGGCTACCGCGAGCTCTTCGGGTCGGACGACGTCGACGCCGTCGTCCTGGCCGCGCGCTCCGTCGATCACGGGCCACTGGCGGTCGAGGTGCTCGAGGCCGGCAAGCACCTCTTCCTCGAGAAGCCGGGTGCGACTTCGCTCGCGGAGCACCAAGCCCTGCGTGCCGCGAGCGCAGCGCGGCCGGCCCAGGTCGTCCAGGTCGGGTACATGCGCCGCTACGACGAGGCCTTCGTCGACGCGGCGTGGCGCGTGGCTGCGGGCGAGGCGGGTCGCCCGCTGGTGGTGCTGCTGACGAGCCGGGACACGGAGTGGCCGGCCGGAGAGGATCCGCGCGACACGGGCGGGTTTCTGCTGGACATGGCCTCGCACGACTACGACGCGGCCTGCTGGCTGCTGGCCGACGAGCCCGTGGAGGTCTCGGTCGCGCGGCAGGCGCTCGTCTATCCCGAGCTGGCAGGGCTCGGTGATCTGGACAACGCCGTTGTGACGATCAGGTTCGCGGGCGGAGGGCTTGCGGTCACCCATGTCTCGCGCACGTCCTCGTACGGGCACGTGATTCGCTGCGAGGTCGTGGGGACCGAGGGATCGGTGTTCGTGCGGGCCGG
>DATDDZ010000363.1:0-5386 GCA_036523555.1 Gaiellaceae bacterium | reverse complement strand
ACCCAGCGGACGCCGAGGCGGTCGAAGTACCGGAGCCACTCGTCGAGCGCCTCGCCGAGCTGCTCGGGGCTGCCGGCGAGGTGCGCGTTCCACTCCGACGCGTGCTCGAGCGCATCCGTGCTCAGGGTCGGGAGGATCCAGGCATCGCAGCCGGTTGCCTCGACCCAGGAAAGCACACGCTCGTCCGCCGCGTCCTCGGTCGGGGCGAGCCAGCTCACCTGCACCGTCGCGAACCCGCCCGGCGCGAGGTGCTGCGCCGCCTCGCGGACGACGCGCTCGGACAGCTCGTCGGCCTGGAAGCCGCTGTCGCGATAGGCCCAGCGCCGCTCCGGCGAGACCACGTAGGGCGCGTTGCACGTGATCAGGTCGAACGTCTCGCCCTCGACCGGCTCGAAGAGGCTTCCCCTCCGGCACTCGACGTTCGTCAGGCCGTTCAGAGCTGCGTTCAGCTCCGTGTACGCGATCGCGCGCTCGTTGACGTCGGTTGCGATCACGTGCTTCGCGTGTCTCGCCGCGAGCAGCGCGTGCACGCCGCCGCCGGTGCCAACGTCGAGCGCGCGGTCGACCTGCAGCCTGGGAGTGAAGGAATCGAGCACGCGGGCCGTGGGCGTGTAGGTGGCGACGTAGTCGGCGGGGTCGTCCGCGTCGAGCGAGAAGCCGTCCGAGGCCAGCAGGACCCGCCCGATCGGGAGGATCCGCGCGCGCGGGACGACCTCCGCTCCGACCTCCGCCAGGCCGGTCGCCTCGAGTGCCTCCAGCCCGCGCGGGCCGAATGCCCGGATCGCGTCGGTCCGTGAAAGCTGCAGCTGGAGGAACAGCGCACGCACCAGAAGCCCGAGCGGCGTCTGCGGCAGACGGCGGGCCTCGACCGGCGCTTCGTCGCGATCGATCGAGTAGGCGTCGTCGCCCAGCAGACGGTAGATCGCGTCCTCCGTGTAGCCCGCGTTCCGCAACGCACTCCCGAGCGCCTTCGCCGCTGCGAGATCCGCGATGGGGTGTGTGCTCGCGGCGGTGGTCATTCGGCTCGACCATTTAAGCGGAGGGATTCGAGCGCGGCGGTGAGCTCCGAGAGGTCACCGATCACTGCGTCTGCATCTCGGAGCTCGTCTTGCCGGAAGCGGCCGGTCGTGACCCCGACGCAGCGGCAGCCGGCCGCATGAGCGCTCGACACGTCGAGAGGGGTGTCGCCGACGGCGACGGTTCGCTCGGCGGGCCAGCCGCCCGCCCGCTCGCGCGCCAGCCCGAACAGGTCGACCCTGCGCTCGCGCTCGCACCCGAATGCGCCCTGCCCTCGCTCGAAGAGCGCACCGATCCCCAACCGATCCATGCGCGCATGAGCGACTGCGGGAGGATTGCCCGTCAGGAGCGCGTGCTGCTCGAGCCCGGCGACGGCGTCCTTCGCGTAGGGAGCGAGCTGCCAGTGGCTCGTGTCCGCGCGCGCGAGGAACTCGACGTAGCGGGCCGAGAAGAGCGCGCACCAGCGCGGCAGCCCGGTGTCGATCGTTGCAGGGTCCGCGCCTGCGGCCTCGAGCGCGCGTCGCACGTGCGCCGAGGCCGTGTCACCGGGGACGTCGGGGCCGTCCCGGGCCTCGCCGAAGATCTCTCGCATCGCGATCCGGCTCGCCTCGACGTAGACCTCGTCGTGCGTCAACAGCAACGTGCCATCGACGTCGAAGAGGACGAGCCAGGTCAGGGCGCCACCGCGTCGAGAGCGTCGCGCAGAGACCGGACATATGACCGGAGAGCAGCAGGCCCCTCGATCGCCGTCTCGACAGCGCGCGAGCCGACGACGACGCCGTCGGCGAGCTCGGCGGCGGCGCGGGCCTGCGCCGGAGTCGAGATGCCGAAGCCGGCATAGAGAGGGATGTCCGTCACCGCGCGCGCCCGCTCGACCAGACCGGCGAGGGCGGGGGAGAGGTCGTCGCGCGCGCCCGTCGTCCCGGTGACCGTGACGAGGTAGAGCCAGCCGTCGGTCCGGTCGGCGGCCAGGCGAATCCTCGCGTCCGTCGATGTCGGCGCGACGAGCTGGATGCGCCTGAGCTCGGGCCGGTCGCCGGCGGGGAGGTCGGCGACGATGAGCGCCGTTGCCCCGTGCTCGCGGGCGTCGGCGGCAAAACGGTCCCACCCGTAGGCCTCCAGCAAGGCGGCGTAGGTCATCGGGACAAGCGGCGTATCGGGAAGGAGCTCGCGCGTGCGCGCGAGGCAGTCGAGACAGGCGCGGGTGCGCATCCCTTCGCCAAGCGCGCGTTCCGCCGCACGGCGGATGACGGGACCGTCCGCGAGCGGATCGGAGAACGGGAAGCCGAGCTCGACGATGTTCGCTCCTCCCTCGGCTGCTGCGGCCGCGAGCGCCGGGGTCCCGTGCCCCGACATCAGGTAGATGACGAGCTTCTTCACTTGGCGGCGAGCACTTCGGCGAGGTCCTTGTCCCCGCGGCCGGAAAGGCACACGAGGACGAGCTCCTCGTCGAGCGCGCGCGCCCGCGCGAGGGCGTGCGCAGGCTCGAGCGCAGGGATGATCCCCTCGAGCCGGGTCAGGTCGCGGAACGCCGCCAGCGCCTCGTCGTCTGATGCGCTGACGTACTCGGCGCGCCCGCTGTCGCGGAGCCACGCGTGCTCGGGCCCGACACCGGGGTAGTCGAGACCCGCCGAGATCGAGTGGGCGTCCGCGATCTGGCCGTCCTCGTCGGCGAGCACGGAGGAGAGCGCTCCGTGCAGAACCGCCGAGCGTCCGTCGGCGAGCGACGCGGCCTGCGCGGCCTCGACGCCGACGAGCCGCACGCCGTCGTAGGCGACGAAGCCGGCAAAGATCCCGATCGCGTTCGAGCCGCCTCCGACGCACGCGACGACGACCTCTGGGAGGAGGCCCTCCGCATCGAGGAACTGCTCGCGGGCCTCTCGCCCGATCACGGACTGGAGTTCGCGCACGATCTCCGGGTAGGGCGCGGGACCGACGCACGAGCCGATCAGGTAGTGCGTGGTCTCGACGTTCGCGATCCAGTCGCGGATCGCCTCGCTCGTCGCCTCCTTCAGCGTGCGCGTTCCGAACTCGACCGGCCGCACTTCCGCCCCGAGCAGGTGCATTCGCTCGACGTTGGGCCGCTGCCGGCGAATGTCCTCCCCGCCCATGTAGACGACGCAGTCGAATCCGAACTTCGCGCACACGGTCGCCGTGGCGACGCCGTGCTGGCCCGCGCCCGTCTCGGCGACGATCCGCCTTTTGCCGAGACGCCTCGCCAGCACCGCCTGGCCGAGGGCGTTGTTGAGCTTGTGCGCCCCGGTGTGCAGGAGATCCTCCCGCTTGAGATACAGCCGCTTGCCCGGAGCGAAGCGCTCGGCAAGCGTGATCGGCGTGGGACGTCCTCCGTAGCTGCGGCCGAGCTCGTCCAGCTCTGCGCCGAAGGCCGGATCGGCGCGAGCCGCGCGCCAGCCGGCCTCGAGCTCGTCGAGGGCGGGGACGAGCGTCTCGGGGACGTAGCGGCCGCCGTAGATCCCGTAGAGACCGGCGGTGTCCGTCACCTCGCCGCCGCCACGAACGCGCGCACCTTGTCGGGATCCTTGATGCCCGGCGAGGCCTCGAGGCGCGAGGCGGCGTCGACCGCCCACGGCCGCACGGCGTGGACGGCGGCCTGGACGTTGTCCGGGCCGAGACGGCCGGCGAGCACGATCCGGCCCTCCGCCGAGACCGCCCGCCGGAGGTGGCCCGCATCCTGCTCCTCCCAGGGAAGGTCGACCACGCGGGCAACCGTCCGGCCGTCGCGCTGCAGCACCGCGTCGCGCCCTCGCACGCGGCCGGGCTCCCGCTCGTAGAGCTGGACGAGATCGGCGTCGGTCGTTTCCGCGTCGCCGACGAAGACGGCCACGCTCAGCCGATCTGGCGCGACGTCCAGCACCGCGTCGGCCCGGCGCGGGCTGCCCTCGGCGAAGATGAAGCCGAGCAGGTCGGCGCCCGCCTCGGCGGCGGCGTCGACATCCTCCTGCCGCGTCAGGCCGCAGACCTTGACGAGCGGACGGGACAAGAGCTCGGCGAGCTTCACGGCCGGATCACCGGCCCGCATCAGCGCCGAGCCGACGAGGATCGCGTCGGCGCCGGCGAGCTCGGCCGCAGCTCCCTGCGCGCGCGAGTGCACGCCGCTCTCGGCCACGACGACGGTCTCGCGATCCGCGACGCTTGCGACGAGGCGGAGCTGCGTCTCGCGGTCGATCTCGAAGGTCACGAGGTCACGGGCGTTGACCCCGATCACCTCGGCTCGCAGCGCGAGCGCCCGGTCGAGCTCTGCGGCGTCGTGGGCCTCGACGAGGAGCTCGAGGCCTGCAGCGGCGGCGGACGCGAGGAGTGACGCTGCCCGGCTGTCGTCGACGTCCCGGAGCAGGAGGAGGGCCGCGTCCGCGCCCGCCTCGCGCAACTCTCGCAGCTGCGGCTCCTCCGTGAAGAACCCCTTCGCCAGGAGCGGTGCGCTCGTCGCGGCGCGCGCCGCCCGTAGGTCGTCGAGAGAGCCGCCGAAGCGCTCGTCGACGAGAACCGAGATCGCCGCCGCGCCCGCGCCGGCGAAGTCCGCCGCGAGACGGGCGGGATCGGCCGAGGGCCGTAGGTCGCCCGCCGACGGTGACCGCCGCTTGATCTCGGCGATCGCCCCGAGCCCGGGGGCGGCGAGCGCATCGCGGAAGCGTCCCATCACGCGGGCACAGTCTCGCGCGAGAACGCCGCCAGCCGCTCCAGCCGCTCGCCCGCAGCGCCCGAGTCGACCGCCTCCCGGGCCACCTCCAGTCCCTCTCGCAGGTCGGCCGCGTGGCCCGCGGCGGCGATGGCGCCGGCCGCGTTGAGGAGGATCGCGCTACGCCGCCCTCCGCCCGCGCCGGAGAACACGTCGTGGATCGCGCGCGCGTTCTCGCCGGGCGTCCCGCCACGGAGCTCGTCCAGGCCGCAGCGCGGGATCCCGAGCTCGCTTTCCGCGTCGAGCTCGCGCTCGTGGACGGACCCGTCCACTACCTCCGCGACGAGGTTCGGCCCGACGGGAGACAGCTCGTCGATGCCGCCTCCGCCGTGGACGACGAACGCGCGGCTGGATCCGAGCCGCGCCAGCACGTCAGCGATGGTGCGCACGAGCTCGGGCGAGTAGACGCCGACGATCTGGGCACGGGCGCCTGCGGGGTTCGTCAGCGGCCCGAGCACGTTGAACACCGTGCGCGTCGCGAGCTCGGTGCGGACCGCCGCGGCATGGTGCATGGCCGGGTGGTGCGACGGCGCGAACAGGAAGCCGAAGCCGAGCTCGTCGATCGACCTGGCGATCCGGCCCGCGTCTTGCTCGAGCCGGAAGCCGAGCGCCTCGAGCACGTCTGCCGACCCGGAGGCCGAGGACACGGCACGGTTGCCGTGCTTGGCCACC
>DATDDZ010000362.1:0-2450 GCA_036523555.1 Gaiellaceae bacterium | reverse complement strand
CGGCGTTCAGGACGGTCTGGATGCGCTCGAGTTCATAGCGGTAGGCGCGCGGCACGTCGCGCTCGGGACGATCCTGTTCGCAGATCCCGATGCGCCGTCGCGTGTGCGGCAGGAGTTGTACGCGGCCGCGGGCGAGCGGGGGTGGGTGTCGTACGACGATGCGCACGCGATCGCACACAGAGAACGACACTCGTTGTCCAATATGAGAACGGCGTCTGCGCGATACGTTGTATAGGTCGTAAAAGACCTGCTAGAAGGCGAAAAAGTCGCACCTTGACCGACGCAGGACGCTTGTTAGACTCCGGCGCTCATGGTGTCGTCCAAGATTCAGGCCGAGGCACCGATCCGTTCTCTCGATCAGCGAATGGAAGCGTTGAAGAGGGCGAACGACATCCGTGTCCGCCGCGCGAGGCTCAAGAAGGATCTGAAGGACGGCCGCGTTCAGATCGAGCACATTCTCAGCAATCCACCCGAGTACGTCTCGACCGCGAAGGTCTTCGACATGCTGATGGCGGTCCCGAAGTTCGGGCGGGTGAAGGCGGCGCGCTTCTTGAACATGTGCCGTATCAGCCAGTCGAAGACGGTCGGGGGGCTCTCGGACCGCCAGCGCACTGAGTTGATTGGCCTCTTCGACAGGTAGCCCTCTGGTCGTCGTCGTCACCGGCACGTCGGGTGCCGGCAAAGGCACGCTCGAGAAGAAGCTGCTCGAACGCGTCCCCGAGCTCGAGCTGGCCGTCTCGGCGACGACCCGCGAGCAGCGCCCCGGGGAGCAGGACGGCCGCGAGTACTACTTCATCACGCCCGAGAGCTTCGCCCGTCTCGTCGACGAGGGCGAGTTTCTCGAGTACGTCGATCTCCCGTGGGGGGCGAGATCGGGAACGCTGCGCTCGGAGATCGACCGGATCCAGGCGCACGGACGGGTGCCTCTCCTCGACCTCGAGACGGACGGCGCTCTTCGGGTTCAGGACACGATTCCCGGCGCGGTGACGATCTTCGTCGACGCGCCGACGTTCGACGAGCTCGAGCGCCGCCTTCGCGCGCGGGCGACCGAAAGCTCCGGAGAGATCCAGGTCCGGCTCGAGCTCGCCCACAAGCAACAGGAGCAGAAGAGCCAGTTCGACTACGTGATCGTCAACGAGGACGTTGGGCGGGCCGCGGACGAGCTGATCGGCATCGTCCGCAGGAAGTTGCAGACGGCCGGTACCATGAGCCGCCCATGATCCATCCCAGAATCGATGAGCTCCTCGACAACGTCGACTCGCGCTACGCGCTGGTGATCGTCGCTGCCAAACGGGCGCGCCAGATCAACGACTACCACCACCAGCTCGGCGAAGGGATCGGCTTCGAGCAGGCCCCGCCGCCGCTGGTCGAGTCTCGCTCGAAGAACTACTTGACCATGGCCCTCGAGGAAGTCGCCGAGGGCAAGCTCAAGTACAAGTACCCCAAGTAGGTTCCGCCGAGGGCGGCGCGGAGCCGGAGCTCCGTCGAACGGGCAGAATTCCCTGCATGGCGCGGGTGCTCGTTGGGGTGACCGGTGGTATCGCCGCCTACAAGGCCTGCGACCTGGTGCGGCTGCTCGTCAAGGGCGGGCACGACGTCGTTCCGCTCGTGACGCCCGGCACCGAGCGCTTCGTCCGGGCCGAGACGTTCTTCGCGCTCGCGCGGCGGCCGCCCGACGAAGACCTCTATGCGCATCTCACGCGCGGCGACCTGCTCGTCGTTGCGCCCCTGACTGCGAACACGCTGGCCAAGCTCGCACACGGGCTCGCGGACTCGCTCGTGACCGAGGCGGCCCTGGCTCATCGTGGCCCGGTTCTCCTGGCGCCCGCGATGAATCCTCGGATGTGGTCCCATCCTGCGACCCGAGCGAATCTCGAGACCGTTCGCGCGCGCGGTGCACAGATCGTCGGCCCGGACGAAGGAGAGACCGCGGAGGGGGAGTGGGGGGTCGGGCGGATGGCGGAGCCAGCGGCGATCTACGGCCGCTGCCGAGAGCTGCTCGGTGAGACGGACACTTTGGCCGGCCGACGCGTGCTCGTCACCGCCGGTGGGACGCGGGAGCCGCTCGACTCGGTCCGCTTCCTCGGCAACCGCTCGTCCGGGCGCATGGGCGTCGCGCTCGCAGAGGAGGCACGCCGGCGTGGCGCGCAGGTCACCTTGCTCGCCGCGAACCTCGCCGTGCCCGTGCCTCGCGGGATCGAGGTCGTCGAGACGTCCACGGCCGAAGCGATGCTCGATGCGGCCCTCGGGGTCGAGGGCGCCGACCTGGTGCTGATGGCCGCCGCGGTCGCCGACTACCGGCCCTCTGAGCATCTCGCGGACAAGCGGCCAAAGGACGACCGGGCCTGGCAGGTGACGCTCGAGCCGACGCGTGACGTTCTGCGAGCGCTCGCGGAGAGGCGGGCGAACGGGCAGGTGTTGATCGGCTTCGCCGCGGATCACGGCGAGGC
>DATDDZ010000361.1:0-3880 GCA_036523555.1 Gaiellaceae bacterium | reverse complement strand
CGATGTCGCCGACGTGGAGCGAGACGATGTCGCCCGGAACGAGCTCCGTCACGTCGACTTCCGTCGTCTTGCCCGCACGCTCGACAAATGCGCGCCGATGAATCTGCGAATGGAGCGTCTCGACAGCCCGCTCAGAGCGGTACTCGTTCAGGAAGCCGAGCACGACGCTCAGCCCGACGATCGTCAAGATGATCCCTGCGTTCGTTCTTTCGCCGACGAAGATCGACACCGCCGCGGCCGCGAGCAGGAGCAGAAGCAGATAGCTGCGGAACTGCCGTGCGAGCACGCTCCAGAGGCGCGCGCCGTGCGCACGCAGAGCGTTCGGTCCGACGGCTGCAAGCCTTCGAGCCGCCTCGTCCGGGTCGAGGCCCTGCTCGGACGTGCCGAGCTCGCGAAGAACCTCGTCGGTGGAGAGAGTCGCGGCCCGTGCGGTGTCGAGCGAATAGGAGAGTGCTCCGGGAGTCGTCTCGCCCGCGACCTGTCGACTGCTCACCACCAGTTTCACCTCAGGGCCAGGATAGGAGCCTGCCTCGATGCGGGAGCCGACAGTCAGCCGGCGCCCATCTGAGAAGAGGCAGTCAGGCGCGCGTCAGGCTCGTGGCCGAACAATAGGGCTATTCGCGCGGTCGCTCTGATCTCGATTCTGTCGGCGGTTGCTGTAGCGCTGTCGGGCTGCGGCAGCAGCCGACATCAGAACGGAGCGCAGCAGGCGACCACGGCGACAACGACGCGGAACGTGCCTCCGGCCGCCTCTCCGAACGGCCCCGGCGCGCTCCAGGCCGAGGCGAATGCTGCCGCCACGGGAGACATTCCGGACAATCAGGTCTTTCTGGTCTTCCGCAACAGCCGCGCGGGCTATTCAGTGAAGTACCCGGAGGGATGGGCACAGCAGGGCTCGGGTAGCGCCGTGGTGTTCCGTGACAAGAGCAACATCGTCCGGATCGTCGTTCGGGCCGGAGGCACGCCGACCAGGGCGGCGGTTCAACGCGACGTCGGGCGTTTGCAGGGAGCCAGCGTGGTCACGGCAGCGAAGTCGATCAGTGTCTCGGGTCATCCCGCCCTCAAGGTCGTCTACAGCACCCAGAGCGCGCCGAACGCGGTGACGGGGAAGCGCGTCACGCTCGTTGTCGACCGCTACTACCTCTCAAATGGCGGCCACCGTGCGGTCGTCGATCTCGGCACGCCGCAAGGCGTCGACAACGTCGATGCCTACAGGTTGATGATCGAGAGCTTCCGGTGGAGATAAGGAGTCTCTACCGGGAGCCAGAACGGCGTGAGCAGGTCAGCTTCGGGGCGCTCGAGCTCCACGACGTCTTCAAGATCTTTCGCTCCGGTGAGGCGGAGACCGTTGCGCTCCGCGGCCTCGAGTTGCGCATCGAGCACATGGAGCTGGTCGCTCTCCACGGGCCCTCGGGCTCGGGGAAGACCACGGCTCTGCATCTGGCCGCCGCACTCGACGAGCCCTCGGCCGGCGAGGTGCGCGTCTTCGGCCGCTCGCTGTCCCGGCTCGGCGAGGTCGAGCTCGCCGACTATCGCGGGCGGGGGGTGGCGGTCGTCTTCCAGAGCGGAAACCTCTGGACGGACCTGAGCGCTCGCGAGAACGTCGCGCTCGGGCTGCGGCTGGCGGGCCGTCGGAGGAATATCGGCGACGCGGTCGAGCGGGCGCTGGACGCGTTCGATCTGGGAGGGCGGGAAGGCCAGCGAGCCGGCTCACTGTCCGGGGGAGAGCAGCAGCGAGTCGCAATTGCGGCCGCGGCCGCGCGCGAGGCTCCGCTCGTCCTCGCAGACGAGCCGACCGCCGAGCTCGACGCCCGCAACGAGCAGGCGGTGCTGCGCGCGTTGCGACGGCTCCGCGATCAGTTCGGAACCACCGTGGTCGTCGTCACACACTCGGCACGCGTGGCGGATGCCGCCGACCGGGTGCTGGAGATTCGCGACGGGGTCGTCGCATGACGACACAGCCGCTGCTGCGGGAGGCGATTGCCGCGTGCCGCGACGTGGCGGTCGTTTACGGAGAAGGCGAGTCCGCGGTGCGCGCTCTCGACGGCATCTCGCTCGAGATCCGCTTCGGCGAGAGGGTCGCGCTCCTGGGTCGCTCCGGTTCGGGCAAGACGACGCTGCTGCAGGCGCTCGGTGGCCTGCTCGAACCGAGCTCGGGCAACGTCGAGTGGCACGGCCGGCCGCTCTCGTCGGTCGACCGCGCTACACGCGGAGCGGTACGCGCGACCGGGATCGGCTACGTCTTCCAGGGCGCGAACTTGTTGCCGCACTTCACGGCGTTCGAGAACGTCGCCTTCGCGGCCCAGCTTGCCGCGGGTGATGTAGATCCCGGGCTCGCAGCTCCCGCACTGCTCGAACTGGTCGGCCTGGGCGCGAGAATGGATCACCTGCCGGGGGAGCTGTCGGGCGGTGAGGCGCAGCGGGTTGCGATCGCCCGGGCGCTCGTTCAGGAACCGGAGCTGCTGCTGTGCGACGAGCCGACGGGCCATCTCGACTCGGACACAGGCGAGCGCGTGCTCGACCTTATCGGCACGCTCCAGGGGGAGCTCGGATTCGCGCTCGTCGTTGCAACGCATGATCCCGACGTCGCAGCCCGCTACGAGCGTGAGGTCGAGCTCGAGGACGGCGCCGTCGTTCGCGAAGAGGCTCCACGGTGAGGGTCGCCGCGCCGCTTGCGTTGATGGGGCTCGTGCGCGCGCCCGGCCGGACGTTGCTTCGCGTGCTCACGCTGGCCGCAGCGGTTGGGCTGCTCGCCGCAATGGTCATCTTCGTAGGTCACTCCCTGGGGACGATGACGCGGAGCGCCGTCGCCGGCGTCCCGGTCGACTGGCAGGGCCCGGTCGGCAGCTACCGGGCGGCAACGAGGGTCGCAGCGGGCGTAGCCCGGCAGCCCGGCGTGGCCGAGGCGGTCGCGTCCGCGACCGCGCCGTTTGCCGGTGTCGAACACGTCTCGGCGAACGCCGGAAGGATTCGCTCGGGCGCGGGCTCGATCGTCGCGGTGCCTCCTCGCTACCTCGACCACATCGATACCTTCCGCCTCCTGCGCGGCAGGCTCGAGGCGGGCCAGGTCGTCTTCGATCAGCAACTCGCCGCGACGCTGCAGGTGCAACCCGGCGACACCGTTCTGCTCACACCGAAGCGCGGCGAGCGGCAGATCCGCATGCGTGTCAGCGGTGTGGCGCTCGTGACCGCGCCGGATCAGCTCTTCCAGCCGCTCAATCCGCTGCTAGGCCCCGCGCCCGCCCAACCGCCCGCAGACATCGCGATCATGCCGCTCGCAACGTTCGCGGCGAAGCTTGCACCCCGGCTGCCGGCGATCAGCTCAGCGGCGGGTGCATCAGCCGTCCCCGGCTCCCAGACCGGGACCCAGTGGCAGGTGGAGGCGCAGGTCAGTCCGGTTGCGCTGAGCGGCAGCCCCTCGCACGCGTTGCAACAGGCAACGCGCCTGCGAAACCGAGTCGAACGCTCGCTTCCCGGCCAGATCGTCTTCGTCGACAACCTCGCCGACAACCTCACGACTGCCGCGGGGGACGCGCTCTACGCCGAGACGCTCTACATCATGCTTGCCGTTCCCGGCGCGATCGTCGCCCTCGGGCTCGCATATCTCGCCGCGCTCGGCACGGCGGATCGCGATCGGCGCAGCCTCGCTCTTCTTCGTGCACGTGGCGCTCGCCGGCGCGATCTCATCTGGCTCGCGGGGCTCGAGAGCGTCGTTCTCGGCCTGCTCGCCGGCGCGCTCGGCACCGGAATCGCAATCGCCGCCCTCCATCTCTCCGGGTCGGCAGGCGGCACCGGCGGCGGACGGGCACTCGCTGCGGGAGGCATCTGCGTCGTGCTGGCCGCAGCCGGGGCCGTAGCCGCCCGGGTCGGAGCCGGCCTC
>DATDDZ010000360.1:0-3268 GCA_036523555.1 Gaiellaceae bacterium | reverse complement strand
CCGCAGTCGGTGCTCGTGGGTGCGATCGTCAAGCCCTCGCTCGGGCTCTCGCCGGGGGAGGTGGCGGCTACGTCTGCGCAACTGGCCGCGGGCGGCGCGGACCTGATCAAGGACGACGAGCTACTTGGAGACCAGGACTGGTGTCCGCTCGAGAAGCGCGTACGTGCGGTCGCGGCGGCAATCCCGCCGACGGCGAGGTACGCCGCCAACGTGACGGGGCCGGTCGAGTCGCTGCTCGGCCGCGCCGCCCGCGCCGTCGAGCTCGGTGCCGGCGCGCTGATGGTGAATGCGTTCGCGCAGGGGCTCGATGCTGTTCGGGTTCTCCGCGCGGCCGAGCTCGGAGTGCCGGTGTTCGCGCACCGCGTGGGCGCGGCGCTCTGGGCCCGCGACGGCATCTTCGGTGTCGCTCCTGCCGTGATCGCGGAGCTGACACGGCTCTGTGGCGCGGACTACGTCCAGGTCGGGTCGTTCTCGGGCACGGTCTACGACTCGCCCGCAGACGTGCGCGCGCAAGTCGAGGCCTGTCGCCGCGGGCTCGGCGTCCCGAGCGCGGTCGCCGTCTTGGGTGGTGGCATCGGCCCCGGCAACGCGGCCGCGCAGCTCGAGGCCGCAGGCGTCGAGACGGGAGTCATGGTTTTGCTCGGCTCGGCGGCGTACGAGGAGGGGTCGCCGGAGGACGCCGTCCGCGCGACCGTCGAGGCCGTGCGTGGCTACTCGTCGCGGCCGAAGAACGAGCTCGAGAGCGCGTAGAAGACGGCGAGCGCGCCGTAGATGATCAGGCTGGCGACCGGGCTGACGAGGGCGATCAACATCGCGGTCGCGTAGGTCGGCGCGCCGGGGAGGTAGCTCCGCGTGATCCCGCTCACCTCGCGGCGGTCGGCGTCGGGCCGCAGCAACCGAGTCGAGCCGTAGTACCAGACGGCGAAGAAGCAGATCGCGGTCAGCGTCATCGTCCCGCCGTAGAGAAACGCGGCCGCCTTGCGGTCGGCGTTGCTCTGCGCGTGCTCGGCGACGACGCGCGTCGGGAAGGGCGTGAACGAGATGCACATCAGGAGGAGGATGTTGAGGATGAGCAGCGGTCGATCGACGCGCTCGAAATGGCGGAAGACGGTGTGGTGGTTGATCCACATGATCCCGACGGTGACGAAGCTGACGGCGTAGGCGATGTACGCGGGCCACAGATGCAGGAGCTGGTGCTCGAGGTCGCCCTTGGCGAGCGCCTGGTCGATCCCCACTGCGAGGATGAGCAGGGTGATCGCGATCGCGAACACGCCGTCGCTGAAAGCCTCGACCCGCCCGGTTTCCATGGCGAGACGCTACCGCGACCGCGCAGCCGCGACCGCCGCCTGCCCGTAGCTGATGCCTCCGTCGTTCGGAGGGAGACGGCGGTGGGTGAGAACGCGTAAGCCGTGGGTCTCGAGCCGACGGGTGGTCGCCTCCAGCAGGCGGAGGTTCTGAAAGCTGCCCCCGGAGAGGACGACCGTGCCTGGTTCGCCGATCTCGGCGCAGGCGTCGGCTGCGGCGAGCGCGAGCGCCTCGTGGAAGGCCGCCGCGATCTCGGGACTTGGACGGCCTTCGGCGAGGTCGTCGTACGCTCGAGCGACGAGCGCCGCGCCGTCCCCGAATCGCCAGGCGTACGGTTCGGCCTCCACTCCTTCGGCGAGCTGCTCGAGCTCGATCGCCGCCTGGCCCTCGTACGTGACCTCGTGGCGCACGCCGAGCAACGCCGCGACGGCGTCGAAGAGCCGGCCCATCCCCGACGAGAGCGGCGCGTTGACCTTCAGGCTCTCGCGCACGACGGGCCAGCGCTCGAACGGAACCGGGCGGCCGGCACGTTCCAGGTACGCGGCACACGTGCGCCACGGCTCGCGGATCGCCGCCTCGCCGCCCGGGAGCGGAATCGGCTCGAGGTGCCCGAGGCGGGTGAACGACTCGAGGTCGGCCCGGAGCAGCTCGCCGCCCCAGAGCGTCCCGTCCGTGCCGTAGCCCGTGCCGTCGAAGACGAGTGCGAGCGCAGGCCCCGTCTCGCCGTGCTCGGCGAGGCACGCGGCCGCGTGGGCGTGGTGGTGCTGGACGCCGACGAGGTCGGAGTCCTGCTCGAAGGCCCACTTCGTCGCGAGATAGTCGGGGTGGAGGTCGTGGGCGATCACCTCGGCCTCGACCCCGAGCATGGCGACGTAGAGCTCGAGGTCGGCGCGGAAGGCTGCATAGGCGAGCTCGGAGTCGAGGTCGCCGAGGTGGGCCGAGAGGAACGCCTCCGGGCCGCGGACGACGCAGAAGGTGCTCTTCAGCTCTGCGCCGGCCGCGACGATCGGCCGGCTCGCTTCGACGGGAAGAGGTACGGCGCCCGGCACGAAGCCGCGCGACCGCCGGATCGGGAACGCCGCCCGGACGACCGAGTCCTCACACCGGCGGTGGATAGGACGGTCATGCGCGAGGAAGAGATCGGCGACGCCGTCGAGCCGCTCCCGGGCCTCGTCGTCGCCGAAGGCGATCGGCTCGTCCGAGCGGTTCCCGCTCGTCATGACGAGCGCGCCGCCGAAGTCCGCGAGCAACAGGTGGTGGAGCGGGGTGTACGGCAGCATCACTCCGAGCCACCTGCTGCCTGGGGCGACCGACGGCGCCACCGGCGCGTCTACGCGTCGTCGCACGAGGACGACCGGCCGCTCGCGCGCGTGTAGGAGCGCGGCCTCGTCGGGCCCGACCTCGGCGAGCCGCTCCGGGTCGGCGGCCATGAGCGCGAAGGGCTTGTCCTCGCGGAGCTTGCGCGAGCGGAGGCGCGCGACCGCCTGCTCGCTCGCTGCGTCGCAGGCGAGGTGGTAGCCACCGAGTCCCTTGACGGCGACGATCGAGCCCGCACGCAGTGCGGCGACGGCCTTCTCCAGCGGCATGGACAGCCTCGGGCCGCAGTCCGGGCACGCGATCGGCTCGGCGTGGAAGCGCCGGTTCGAAGGGTCCTCGTACTCCGACCGGCAGAGCTCGCAGAGCTGGAATCCGGCCATCGTGGTGAGGGGCCGGTCGTAGGGGACGCCGACGACGATCGTGAAGCGAGGCCCGCACTGCGTGCAGTTCGTGAACGGGTAGCGGTAGCGTCGGTCCCCGGGATCGAAGAGCTCGCGCAGGCAGTCGTCGCACGTCGCCACATCGGCTGGGATCGCGGCTGCGCCCCCCTCACTCCGGCTCGCCTCGATCGCGAAACCGGTCTTGCCGAGGGGCGGGACGGCCTCCGTCTCGACGGACGCCACCCACGCGAGCGATGGGGCCTCCT
>DATDDZ010000359.1:0-4742 GCA_036523555.1 Gaiellaceae bacterium | reverse complement strand
AGCTGCTGAAAGGTCTGCTGCGCGACGGCCATTGCACTCCTCTCCCGGTGGTCACGTGGATCGTACTCCCGAAGCCAGTCGGCCCAGGGCGTCGGCGGCCGCAAGAGCGCCCTCACGCAGCACCCGCGGCTCCGTGCCGGTCAGGTCGATCACCGTCGAGGGCGTTCCCGGTAGCTCATCCCCGTCGAGAGCGGCGCCGGCCCCGCTCCGGATGTCCTCCGGAACGTCCTCGAGGCGCCGCGGATCCGGCTCGCCGGGATGATTCGCGCTCGTTGCCGCGACGATGCCGACTCGACGGAGAACCTCGCCGCCCGGGCCGCCGAGCACGGGAACGCGCACGCCGATCGCGTCCGGATTCGGCCCCGTCAGCCACGAGAAGCGTCGCGCCGGGTTCGGGACGATCAGCGTCACCGGGCCGGGAAGCAGCGCCTGCATCTTGGAGCCCGCCGGCCCCTGCAGCTCCGGGATGCGCTCGAGGAGCCGGTCGATGCTCGCCGCGACCAGTGCGGTGGGCCGGCCCTCGTCTCTCCCCTTGAGCCGGTAGAGCCGCTCGACCGCATCCTCGTCTTCCGGATCGGCGGCAAGGCCGTAGACGGTGTCGAACGGGAGCACGACGGGCTCCCCGGCCTGAACGGCCCGTACGGCTGCGTCGATCACCGGCTGCCTTCGACCACGCGCTCCCGGCCGGCAAGGTCGGGGGTGACCGCCACGTGCTCGTAGCCGAGCGACCTCAGCATGCTCGCGACCTCGCCGGCCACGCCGTCGCCGACCTCGAAGACGAGGTGACGCGTGCGCGCGTGTTTGGCGATCTCTTCGTGCAGCCCCGCTCCGACGAGCGCGCTGCGCGGCTCCCACTCCCGGATCTCCGGCTGGAGCGAGCTCCAGTCCGAGGCGGCGACGTAGGGCGGATTCGAGACCAAGAGGTCCCAGCCCTCCGACGCGGTCTCGATCCCGCCGACACGGACAAGGGCATGCAGGCCGAGCCGGTCGGCGTTCTCGCGCGCGAGCGCGGCTGCGTCGGACGACGCGTCGACTGCCGTGACGCGCGCGCCAGGGTGCTCGTCGGCGATCGCGAGCGCGATCGCTCCGGTGCCGGTGCCCAGGTCGAGCACACGCGGTTGCGGCTCGCCGCGGAGGAGCGCGAGGCACCTCTCGACCACCATCTCCGTCTCGGGACGGGGGACGAGAGCGCGGGCATCGGTCTTCAGTGTCAGCCTCCGAAACCCCCACTGCCCGAGCACGTAAGCCAGCGGCTCACGCCGCGCACGGCGACGGACGAGCTCTTCCAGCGCTCCCGGCACATCTCGTTCGCGATCTGCGTACACCGCGGAGCGCGAGGTGCCGAGCACGTGTGCGAGCAGGAGCTCCGCGTCCACGAGCGGCGAGTCGACTCCCGCCTCGGTGAGACGCGCCTCGGTTGCGCGCAACGCCTCGGCGACGGTCATTCGCCGAGCGCTCGACGACGCTCTTCGGCGGCGAGTGCCTCCGTGAACTCGTCGAGCTCGCCCTGCAGCGCCCGGTCGAGCTGGTGGGCGGTGAGCTTGATGCGATGGTCGGTGACCCGGTTCTCCGGGAAGTTGTACGTCCGGATCTTCTCCGCACGCTCGCCCGAGCCGATCTGGGAGCGGCGGGTCGCGTCGAGCTCCGCCCGCTGCCGCTCACGCTCGAGCTCGTACAGGCGCGCGCGCAGCACTCGCAGCGCCTTCTGCCGGTTCTGCAGCTGGCTCTTCTCGTCCTGCATCGCGACCACGAGGCCGGTCGGAAGGTGCGTGATGCGCACAGCCGAGTCGGTCGTGTTGACGCTCTGCCCGCCCGGCCCGGTCGAACGGTAGACGTCGATCTTCAGGTCGTTCGGATCGATCTCGACCTCGACCTCCTCGGCCTCCGGCATCACCGCAACGGTCGCCGTCGACGTGTGGATCCGCCCCTGAGACTCCGTCTCGGGGACGCGCTGGACTCGGTGCGTGCCCCCTTCCCACTTGAAGACCGAGAACGCGCCCTCGCCCTTGATCGCGAACGTCGCCTCCTTGTACCCGCCCGCCTCGTTCGGGCTCGAGCCGAGCTCCTCGACGTCGAAGCCGCGCCGCTCGGCGTAGCGGGTGAGGGCGCGATACAGATCTCCGGCCCAGAGGGCGGCCTCGTCGCCGCCGACTCCCTGCCGGATCTCGAGGATCACGTCTTTCCTGTCGGCGGGGTCGGTCGGCGCGAGGGCGACGCGAAGCTCCTCCTCGAGCGCCCGCGCCCGTTCCTCGAGCTCGGGGATGAGCTCGCGCAGGTCGCCGTCGTCGCGCGCCGCCTCGAGGTCGGCCGTGACCTGCCGCCACTCGCCGGCGACGCGGTTCGGGCCCTCGAGCTCCTTCAGCTTCCGCCCTGCCTCGGCGGCCTGCCGGTGGTCGTTGTAGACGGCAGGGTCCGACATGCGCTCCTGCGCCTCGTGATAGGAGCGCTCGAGCTCCTCGACGAGCTGTTCGACACCGCCGGCCATCGCCGGTGGCAATCTAGCTCTGCAGGCGTGCGTTCAGGGTGATCTCGGGGACGCCCGCGAGCGCCTTCGAGACCGGGCAGTTGTCCTTCGCCTGCTGGGCGGCCTCGGCGAAGGCGGCGTCGTCCATGCCGGGGACGCGACCGTCGACCTCGAGGGCGATCTTGGTGATGCCTTCTCCCGGCTGGAACGTGACCGCCGCGGAGGTGTCGAGCTGCTCCGGTGCGTGGCCTCCCTGTGCCAGGCCGTGCGAGAGGGCCATCGAGAAGCAGGTCGCATGGGCGGCGGCGATCAGCTCCTCGGGGCTGGTGAGGCCGTTCGGCTCTTCGGCGCGCGAGGGCCAGCTGACCTCGAGCCCGCCGACGGCGCCGCTCGTCACCGAGTCGACGGTGCCGCTGCCGCTCATCAGATCTCCGTGCCAGGTCACTTCCGCCTTGCGCTCAGTCGCCATCGGTTCCTCCCTCGAGTGTCGCCTTCACGGTCACGGCGGCAGAGGCCTCGATCAGGGCCGAAAGCGGGCAGCCCTTGCTCGCCGCCTCCGCCGTCGCCCGGAGATCCCCTTCGCTCACTCCTGTTACACGCGCGCGAGCGTCGATCTGCGAGGAGACGATCCGGTGCGAGCCGTCCTCGACCTGGTCGAGCGTGACGAGCGCCGTCACCTCGACCTTCTCGGCGACGGTGCCGTTCCCCGCCAGCTCGCCCGCGAGCGACATCGCGAAGCAGGCCGCGTGGGCGGCGGCGAGCAGCTCCTCGGGGCTCGTCTTGCCTTCGGGGTTGCCGATCCGTGTCGCGAGTGAGTAGGGCAGGTCGCCGAAGGCGCCGCTGGCCGCGGTGATCGCGCCGCCACCGCGGGCAACGTTGCCCTCCCAGGTCGCCGCCGAAGTGCGTTCGACTCTCGGCACCGAGCTAGGCCATGACCTCGACCTTGCGCGCGGCCGGGTCGGCGCCCTCGAGCGAGAGCACCTCCTTGAGCGCGCGGATCGAGACCTCGAGCTGGTCGAGGGACGGCTCGCGGGTCGTGAGCCGCTGGAGCCAGAGGCCCGGGGCCAGGATCGTCATCAGGACGCGGTTCCGCTGGTGCTTGCCTGCGAACCTGATCAGCTCGTACGCGATCCCTGCGATCACGGGTAGGAGCAGGATCCGGGTTGCGATCAGCCAGTACCAGGCCGGACGGCCGAAGAACGCGAAGACGAAGATCGCGATCACCATCACCCAGAGGAGAAAGGCGGTACCGCAGCGCGGGTGGATCAGGCTGTGGCGCTGCACGACCTCGGGCTCGAGCTCCTCTCCGGCCTCGTAGGCGTTGATCGCCTTGTGCTCGGCAGCGTGATACTCGAAGACGCGCCGGAGGTCCGGGAAGAGCGAGATGAGCGACAGGTAGAGGACGAAGATCGTGACGCGGATGGCGCCCTCGACGATCACGAACCAGCCGGTGCGCTTGATCCCGATCCAGTCGGTCAAGAGCGCCGGAGAGACCTTGAAGAGCAGGACCGCGAAGCCGATCGCGACCGCGAACGCGAAGAAGAGCTGTGCGCGCGTCAACTCCGTCTGGACCTCTTCGCCGTCCTTCCCCTCGGCCTGCGCCTGGTAGTTGGCCGAGATCGCCAGCGCCCGGAAGCCGATCGCCAGCGACTCTCCGAGCGCGATCACGCCGCGCACGACCGGCAGTCTGAAGATCCTGTGGCGCGCCATCGGCGACGAGATCGGCTGGTGGACCTGGGCGATGTCCCCGTCGGGCTTGCGGACGGCGACAGCCCAGTTCGACGGGCCGCGCATCATCACGCCCTCGAGGACCGCCTGTCCCCCGACTGTCGTCACGTGAGTGCGCTCAGGCCCGGCGGGCGCCGCCGGCCTTCTCGAGCCGGCGCTGGAAGCGCTCGACGCGTCCGCCCGTGTCGACCAGCTTCTGCTTGCCCGTGTAGAACGGGTGGCAGTTCGAGCAGATCTCGACGTGAAGCTCGGGCTTCGTGGAACGCGTCTGGAACGTGTTCCCGCAGGAGCACGTCACGGTCGCAAGGACGTAGTCGGGGTGAATGTCAGGCTTCATCTGGAGCCAGGATAGCAGCGGCCGTATGGGCTGCGACGTTGCCTCCCGAGACGACAGCGGCCACGGTCTGGCCAGGCTCGATCTCCACGGCGCCGGACATGAGCGCGGCCGCCGTCGCCGCGCCGGCGACCTCGCAAGCGAGCTTCATCCGGCCGTACATGAAGCGGAAAGCCTCCTCCAGGGCCTGCTCCGAGACCAGAATCGACTCGACCC
>DATDDZ010000358.1:0-2499 GCA_036523555.1 Gaiellaceae bacterium | reverse complement strand
ACGGGCCCACTGGGCTGGATACCCGCGGGCTCGAGCTCGTCGTCGCCGAGCAGGTGATCGCGATGGACGAGAAGCCGGCGGAGGCCGTGCGCGCCAAGCCGGACAGTTCGCTCGTCGCCGCCTGCCGTGCGATCCCCGAGGGGAAGGCCGACGCTGTGGTCTCCGCGGGCAACACCGGCGCGATGCTGGCGGCCTCGCTGCTCGAGCTGCGCCGCATTCCAGGTGTGCGCCGGCCGGCGATCGCGGTCACCATCCCTTCACGTCGCAAGCCCACCGTGCTGCTCGACTCGGGTGCCAACGCCGATGCCCGGCCCGAGGACCTCCTCCAGTTCGCCCACATGGGCGCCGTCTTCGCGCAGGAGATCCTCGGTGTCGCGGATCCCGTGATCCGCCTGCTCTCGATCGGGGAGGAGCCCGAGAAGGGAAACCAGCTCACGCTCGAGGCCCACGAGCTGCTCGTGGCCAGCGAGCTCAACTTCGCCGGCAACACCGAGGGCCGCGACCTGCTGGACGGCGCCGCCGACGTGGTGGTTGCCGACGGTTTCACCGGCAACGTCGCGCTCAAGCTCCTGGAGGGGACGATCACGGGTGTGCTCGACGCATTCCGCGAAGAAATCACGGCGACGGCGACGGGCAAGCTCGGCGGCCTGCTGATCCGCCCGGCCGCGCGACGGCTCCGCAGGCGGCTCGATCCCGATACTTACGGCGGCGCGTACCTACTCGGGCTGCGTGGCCTGGCGGTGATCGCCCACGGGAACTCGTCGCGCCGGGCGGTCACGAACGCCATCCGCCTCGCGGCCCGCGGTGTCGAGCACGGCGTGGTCGATCGGCTCACTGAGCGGGTCGGGTCGCCCATGTTAGAGTCGGCCACCCCAACGACCCCGACCCCTACGTGAGGTGACATGGCAGCGTCGCGCGAAGAAGTTTTCGAGCGAGTCAAGGAAGTCTTGACGGAACAGCTCGGCGTCGAAGAAGGCGACATCACAGAGGAGGCTTCGTTCCAGGAAGACCTCGACGCGGACTCGCTCGATCTCGTCGAGCTGATCATGGAGCTCGAGGATCAGTTCGGGATCAAGATCTCCGATGAGGACGCACAAAAGATCCAGACCGTCGGCCAGGCGGTCGACTACGTCTCCTCGCATCAGTAATCCGCCACCAGGGGTCGCGGAGCTCGGGAAGCTGATCGCCCGGCTGCCCGAGCTGCGTGCGTCCCAGGTCTACACCCACGCTTCCTGGGCCGCCGACCGCTCGGAGTCGTACGAGCGGCTGGAGTTCCTCGGCGACAGCGTGCTCGAGCTCGCGGTGGCGCGCGCTCTCTTCGAGCGCTACCCGGACTTCACGGAAGGGAAGCTCGCGAAGGTGCGCTCGCACGTCGTCTCGCGCGCGAGCTGCGCCGTGGTCGCGCGGCAGCTCGAGCTCGGCCCGAGACTGGTCGAGCGCGGCGCCGAGATTCCTGCCGACGAGCTTAGCCGCCTGTCTCGCAACCGCAACGTGCTCGCCGCCCTCCTCGAGGCCGCGCTCGCGGCGCTCTTCCTCGAGCACGGCTTCGAGAAGATCGAGCAGCCGATCGTGAGGGCGTTCGAGGGCCGGATCGAGTACGCCCTCAACAGTCACGTCGACTACAAGACGGAACTCCAGGAGGCACTCGCCAGGCGCGGACAGTCGGTCGGCTATGCCGTCCTCGAGGTCGAGGGGCCGCCGCACGACCGCCGCTTCACCTGCGCGGCTGTGATCGACGGTCAGCAGCTCGGCGTCGGCTCGGGCGAGTCGAAGAAGTCGGCCGAGCAGGAAGCCGCCAAGGGCGCACTCGCCCGGCTCGGCGTCGTCGTGGCCTCGTCCGAGTAGGCCCGCCATCGGGGGCGGGGGAGCCTCCGCGGCACGAAGCCGGCGACACAGATCCCGCGCGAAAGCGCGAGCTTTTGCGCGGAAGCCGAGTGACATCCGCGCCGATGGGTAGCTTTCGGGGCGCGTGAATCTACGCGCTATCAAGCTGCGCGGCTTCAAGTCGTTCCCCGAGCCCGTCGAGGTGCGGCTCGAGCCCGGCGTGGCCGTCGTCGTGGGGCCGAACGGCTCCGGGAAGTCCAACGTGTCTGACGCGATCGTGTGGGCGGCGGGATCGCTCGCGCCGTCCGAGCTCCGTGCTGAGAAGCCGGACGACGTGCTCTTCGCAGGAGGCGGAGGACGCTCCGCGGAGGACTTCTGCGAGGTCGAGCTCCTCTTCGACAACCCCGACGGGAACGGACCGTTGCCCTATTCCGAGCTGTCGGTCGCGCGGCGACTCCACCGGGGCGGCGAAGGCCAGTACCTGCTCAACCGGACCGCGGTCCGCCGCATCGACCTCGTCGAGCTGCTGGCGGATCTCGGGCTCGGCGGCGGGATGCACTCGATCATCGGCCAGGGACGGGTCGAGGAGATCCTCGGCTCGAAGCCGGAAGAGCGCCGCGAGCTGCTCGAGGAGGCCGCCGGCCTCGGCCGGTTCAAGCGCCGCAAGCATCGCGC
>DATDDZ010000357.1:0-8571 GCA_036523555.1 Gaiellaceae bacterium | reverse complement strand
GTCTCGCTCGGCTTCCCCGCGCTGGGTCAGGACATGGACGTCGTCGCCGGCGACGGGGCGCCGGTCCGCGGCGAGGTGGGCGAGCTCATCTGCCGGCGGCCGTGGCCCGGCATGACGCGAGGGATCTGGGGGGACGACGAGCGCTACCTCGACTCCTACTGGCGGCGCTTTCCCGGAGTGTGGACGCACGGGGACTGGGCGTCGATCGACGCCGACGGCTACTGGTTCCTGCACGGGCGCTCCGACGACACGCTCAACATCGCGGGCAAGCGCATCGGCCCGGCGGAGCTCGAGTCCGCCGCCGTCGCCCACCCCGCAGTCGCCGAAGCGGCCGCGATCGGCGTTCCTCACGACGTCAAGGGAGAGGTCGCCTGGATCTTCTGCGTCCTCAAACCGGGGAGCGAGGCGACACCGGCTCGAAGAGACGAGGTCGCGAAGGCCGTCACCGACGCGCTCGGAAAGGCCTTCAAGCCGGAGCGGGTCGTCTTCGTCTCGGCGCTGCCGAAGACCCGCAGCGCGAAGATCGTGAGGCGCGCAGTTCGCGCGCGGATCCTGGGGACCGACCCGGGCGACCTCTCCAGCCTCGAGAACCCCGAAGCGCTGGACGAGATCGAGGCCGCTTCCGGAGCCTGATCCTGCACTCTTACGACTTACAACTAGGAATGTAAATTCTGCGCCGCCCGGAAGGGAAACGCCCCCGGAGCGGGCAAGATGCCGGCGGAACGCGTATGGGATTCGCCCAGGCCCTTACAGCGCTCATGCTCGGCTTCGTCCCGCCCTCGGTCGCGGCGCCGGCCTCGGACGCCTCGGCGCTCTCCTCGGTCGCGTCCTCGTGCGCCGGAGCAACGACTGCTGCCGAGAGGACTCACGCGAGCCTCGAGGCGATGTACTGCGGCATCAACGTGGTCCGGCGAAGCTTCGGCCTCGGGCCGGTGCGCGGAAGTCTCTCGCTCAACCGCTCCTCCCTCCTCAAGGCCGACGCCGTCAGGCGCTGCGGCTTCTCCCACACGCCGTGCGGAATGTCGTTCGCGCGAACGTTCGCGCGGGCGGGCTATCTCCCCGCCCGGCGGTTCGCCGAGAACCTCGCCTGGGGTCAGGGCGAGCTCGGCTCGCCGCTGCAAACGCTGTCCGCGTGGCTCAACTCTCCGCCGCATCGCGCGAACCTGCTGGCGCGGCGGTGGCGGGATCTGGGAATCGCGATCGAACGCGGCGCGATGTTCGGGCGGCCGGACGTCTCGCTCTGGGTGCTCCAGCTGGGCCGCCGCTAGTTTTCGACTGAGAGTCGCAAACAGCTAGACTTGCCCTGTGAGGCTCGCGCTGGCGCAGATCAACCCGATCGTCGGCGACCTCGACGGAAACCGGGCGCTGATCCTCGAGCGGCTCGACGACGCCAGGACTGCGGGAGCCGAGCTGATCGTCTTCCCGGAGCTCTCGGTCACCGGCTATCCGCCCGAGGATCTCCTCCTGCGTCAGGGCTTCATTCGGGCGGCGGAGGCCTCCGTCGAGCGCATCGCGGGAGCGGCCCGAGGAGTAACCGTCCTCGTCGGCGCTCCCCACTTCGACCGCGATCTCTACAACGCGTGCTACGTCTGCGCCGCAGGCGAGGTGAAGGCCGTCTACCGGAAGCGCTTCCTGCCGAACTACGGCGTCTTCGACGAAGAGCGGTACTTCGCCTCGGGCCGCGATCTGATCCTCCTGGAGCACGGCGGGACGTTCGTCGGGCCGACCGTCTGCGAGGACATGTGGCAGCCGGGCCCTCCGGCGACCGACCTCGCTCTCGCGGGAGCCGAGCTGCTGGTGAACATCTCGGCGTCGCCGTTCTACGTCGGCCGCGACCGCGAGCGCGAGGAGATGTTCGTCACACGCGCGCGCGACAACTCGTGCTTCGTCGCCTTCTGCAACAGCGTCGGCGGACAGGACGAGCTGATCTTCGACGGGCACTCCGTCGTCCTCGACGACGAAGGAACGGTCATCGCCCGGGCGCCCGGATTCGAGGAGGCGCTGCTGCTCGCCGACATCGAGCCGAAGGAAGTGATCGGCCGGCGGCTGCGTGACGTCCGGCGGCGCGCGCTTGCGCGCGACCGCGAGGAGGCGCCACCAGTAACCGTGGTCCATGTCGGCGCACCCGGGGTGTCACTCGACGGAGGGAAGGTCAGTGCCACGCTCGCGCCGTTCGTCGACGAGCTCGAGCAGATGCGGCTCGCCCTCGAGCTCGGGCTGCGCGACTACGTCGACAAGAATGGGTTCAGCGACGTTGTGGTTGGGGTTTCCGGCGGCATCGACTCGGCGGTGACCGCCGCCCTCGCCGCCGAGGCTCTGGGCGCCGGGCGGGTGCACTGCGTGTCGATGCCGTCGCGATTCTCCTCGGAGGGCACGCGGACGGATGCGCGCAGGCTGGCGGAGAGCCTGGGGTCGCCGTTTCTCGAGCTGCCAATCGGCCCGATCGTCGAGGCGTTCGACAACGCCCTGGCGGAGCCGTTCAGCGGGCTCGCGCCGGACCTCGCCGAGGAGAATGTGCAGGCCCGTGCGCGCGGCGTCCTGTTGATGGCGCTGTCGAACAAGTTCGGTTGGATGCTGGTCGCGACCGGGAACAAGTCGGAGCTCTCGGTCGGGTACGCAACGCTCTACGGGGATATAGCCGGCGGCTTCGCCCTGCTCAAGGACGTCTACAAGACCGACGTCTTCCGGCTTGCCCGCCACCTGAACGAGCGGGCGAGGCGCGAGCTGATCCCGCAGTCGATCGTCGACCGCGCGCCGAGTGCCGAGTTGCGCGACAACCAGCTCGACGAGGACTCGCTACCGCCCTACCCGAAGCTCGACGCCGTGCTCGAGCAATACGTCGAGCACGACCGGACGCTCGAGGAGCTCGCGACCGACGGGTTCGACCGCGACCTCGTCGAGCGGGCCGTGTCGATGATCGACCGCGCTGAGTACAAGCGCAGACAGGCCCCGCCGGGCGTGAAGATCCGCCCGAAGGCGTTCGGCCGCGACCGGCGGACGCCGATCACGAACCGCTGGCGCGGCTGAGGCTCGCCAGCTCGGCGAACCACCTGAGCCGGTCTTCCCAGGGCACTGCGGCGTTGGCGGGCGACGTCGACGGCAGCACGAACAGGCGCGTGTCACCGAGGCCGCGCTTCTGCACCCCGAGGTCGGCGCGCTCGCCGAACGTCCCGCGGTACGCCTCCTTGCCCACGAATGCGATCCACCCCGGATGTCGCGTCAGCGCGAGCGCTTCGAGTCGCTCCGCGGCGCCGGCGAAGTCGTTCTTCCTGAGATCGCTCGACCCAGGCGTCGTCCGCGCGGCCGCGTTGGTGACGCCGATCCCGTAGCGGAGCAGCTCGAACTGCTCCTCGGGCTCGAGCTGCCGAGGCGTGAACCCGGCGGCGTGCAAGAGGCGCCAGAAGTCGTTGCGCGGATTCGCGAAGTGCGCCGCAGCCGCGGCCGACACACGCCCCGGATTGATGCCGCAGAAGACGACGCGCAGGGCGTCGCCGAGAACATCCGGTACGGCAGACCTAGGCGGCTTCGGGCTCGGCGAGGGCTTCCGGGTCACGGCCGTCGAGGAGCTCCTCGAAGCGCAAGCGAAGCGCCTCCCCCTGGACCGCGGGCTCGCGGCGGGCGATTCGCGGCTCCAGCCTCACGATCTTGACCGTCTCTTCCCAGCCGCCGTAGCACCTGGCGTAACACTCGGCTTCCGTCAGCTGCCGCAGCCGTCGCATGACGAGAGAGTACGCCGGTCCCCGGACGGTTCCTCCCCGTCGGGCTACGTGCGCTCGAGCGGCGCCATCGTCAGCCCGTGGCCGCGCAGCTGCTCCCAGTAGAGCTCGGCCCGCTCGCGATACCCGGACCAGACGATCGCCCGGCCACTCGAGTGAATCGTGTCGGCGATGCGCAGGCCCTGGTCGTACGACACGTTCGGGATCGTCGAGGCCAGCGCCGCCGCCACGCCCTGAAACGTGTTGTGGTTGTCGTTCAGGACGATGACGTTCCAGGGAGCGCCGAGACCGGTTCCCGTGCCTCGGTCGACACGCTCTTTCGTCGCTGGAGCCATGACCGAATCGTAGTAACGTCTTCGAGGTGTCTACCGTGACGCTCGACGTCGAGGCGGTGCGCGCCCGCTTCTCGGCTCTCCGACAGCCCCTTGCGTTCTTCGACGGGCCGGGCGGGACGCAGGTGCCGGACGAGGTGATCGAGGCGGTCTCGCGGTACTACCGGGAGTCGAATGCGAACGTGAGCGGCCCCTACGACACGAGCCGCCGGACCGAGGCGCTCGTCGCGCAGGCCAGGGACACCGCAGGACGGTTCCTCGGTTGCGCGGCCGACGAGATCGTCTTCGGCGCGAACATGACGACTCTCGCGTTCGCGCTCACGCGGACGTTCGGGAGGGAATGGCGGGAAGGCGACCAGATCCTGGTCACGAAGCTCGACCACGACGCCAACGTCTCGCCCTGGCTCGAGCTCGCCCACGACCTCGGGCTCGAGGTTCGCTTCGTCGACATCCGGGACGACACGACCGTCGACCTCGAGGATCTCGAGCGGCTCTTGACCGACCGCACCCGGGTGGTGGCGTTTCCGATCGCATCGAATGCCGTCGGGACGCTCACCGACGCGCGCCGCGTGGTCGAGCTCGCCCACGCGGCAGGAGCGCTCGCGTGGGCCGACGCCGTCCACTACGGCCCCCACGGCCCGATCGATGTGGCCGGCTGGGACGTCGACGTGCTGATCTGCTCGCCGTACAAGTTCTTCGGCCCGCACCTCGGAGTCGCCTACGGGCGCGGCGACCTCCTCGAACGGCTGCGGCCCTACAAGGTGCGACCAGCGTCGAACGAGCCGCTCGGACACCGCTTCGAGACCGGAACCCTTCCGCACGAGCTGCTCGCGGGGTTCGTCGCCGCGGTCGACTACGTCGACTCGATCGGCTGGGACGCGATCCAGACGCACGAGCGCGGGCTCGGCGAGCGATTCCTCGCCGGCTTGCCCGACGGAGTGACGCTCTATGGTCTGCCGACGATGGAGGGACGCGTCGCAACGTTCGCCTTCAACATCGACGGCATCTCGACGAGGGAAGCCGCGACGCGGCTTGGCGACGCCGGCTACGCAGTCTGGCAGGGGAACTACTACGCGGTCGAGGTGATGAAGCGCCTCGGCCTCGTCGACGGAGCCGTGCGCGCCGGGATCGTCCACTACAACACCGCCGAGGAGGTCGACGGCCTGCTCGAGGAGATCGCCTCGCTCGCCGACGGCTAGGCGCCGGCCCAGCGTGACGCGGCGCTCGCCCGCGCGAAGCTGCGGGTCGCTCCCTCGTCGACGGTGAGCACGACGGGACCGTGGACGATCAGGCCCGCTCCGGCGCGCTCCTTCAGCAGGTCGGTGTAGAAGCCGTCCACGAGCCACTCGCGACCGGGGGCGACGGCCGCGCATCCGCAGGCGGACGACGGCCGGCGCGAGCTCGTCGATCTGGTGGATCTGCGGGCGCTGCACGAAAGTCGTCGGGCCCTGCGGCAGGAGCGAGTGCAGACCCTCGACGAGATGCTCGGCGGCGTCGCGGTCGCTGGCGACGAGCTCGACGTCGAATTCCTTGAGCCCTCCCGGCAGCACGCGCACGGCCGGGATCTGCGAGTTGTGGATGTTGATGACCTCGCCCTCGAGCGAGCGGAGCTTCGTGCGCCTGAGCGAGACGTCCTCGACGATGCCTTGCAGCTCCATCGTCGGGATCGCGATCGTGTCGCCGACGGAGTACCACTTCTCGGTGAACATGCTGAACCCCGCGATGATGTCGACGAGAACGCGCTGCGCCGAGAAGCCGACCAGGATGAGCACGAAGGACGCGCCCGCGATGGCCGTCAGGTGGTCGAACCCACCCGTCACCTGAGCCGCGGCGAGCACGAGCGCCGCCGCGAAGGCGATGTAGGCGATGCCGGTGCGGATGATCCCCACGGTCGTCTCGCGCCGCTTGAGCTCGATGATCTTGGCGCGGAGATCGCCGCTCGGCGCATGATGGCGCCGGTCGTGCCAGACGAGGACCTTGCGCGCGACAAGGGCCGCCAGGCGCGAGACTGCCCACGCCGCGGCGAGCAAGAAGACGATCGTGAGGATATGGAGCATCTGTTACAACCTTCCCTGAATCCCAAGGTACAGACAGGGCTCAGGCCGTCACAAGCTCCAGCCGGAATCCTTACACCCCGTTAATGCCTTTGACTCCTGCCGAGCTCCTCCAGCGACTGATCCGGTTCGACACCACGAACCCTCCGGGGAACGAGGGCGAGTGCGTCACGTTCATCCGCGGGCTGCTCGAGGACGCAGGCGTCGCGACCGAGACCTACGCGAGGGAGCCGAGCCGGCCAAACCTCGTCGCCCGGCTGCCCGGCGCCGGGAAGAGCGCGCCTCTGCTGCTCCAGGGCCACGTCGACGTCGTCACCACCGCCGGCCAGACCTGGCGGCGCCCGCCCTTCGGTGGCGACCTCGCGGACGGCGAGATCTGGGGGCGGGGCGCCATCGACATGAAGGGCGCGGTGTCGATGTACGTCTCGGCGTTCCTGCGCGCGGCGCGGGGCGAGCTCGAGCTGCCGGGCGACGTCGTGCTCGTGGTGCTGAGCGACGAGGAGAACGGTGGCGACTTCGGGGCGAAGTTCCTCGTGGAGCAGCATCCGGAGCTCTTTGCAGGAATCACGCATGCGCTCGGCGAGGCGGGGGGCATCTCGCGCGTGATCGCCGGCAAGCGCTTCTATCCGATTCAGCTCGGCGAGAAGCAGATCTGCTGGCTGAAAGCGACCGTCCGCGGCGCCGGCGGCCATGGGGCGATGATTCACCGAGGGGGCACGATGAGCCGGCTCGGCCGGCTGCTCGGTGACCTCGACCGGAACCGGCTCCCGATCCACGTCACTCCGATCGTCCGGGAGATGATCGAGACGATCGGGGCGCAGCTCTCTTCCCCGAAGCGGCAGCTCTGGCTCAGCCTCCTGAATCCGATCGTCGCCGATCGCGCCCTGCCGAGGCTCGGCCCGGCCATGCGGCCGATCGAGGGCCTGCTGCGGAACACCGTCAACGCGACGATCGTGCGCGGCGGCGAGAAGGTCAACGTGATCCCGTCCCAGATCGAGCTCGAGCTGGACGGCCGGCTCCTGCCCGGCTTCGGCCCCGAGGATCTGATGGCCGAGCTCCGGTCCGTGGTCGGCGACGACGTGGAGCTCGAGCTCCTTCGGCACGACCCCGGCCCGGCCGAGCCCGACCTGACGCACTTCGAGATGCTCGCGGGAGTGCTGCGCGAGCTCGACCCCGAGGGAGTGCCGATGCCGCTGCTCCAGGGCGGCGTTACCGACGCGCGCTTCTTCGCGCAACTCGGCATCCAGACCTACGGGTTCATCCCGATGCGCCTGGCCGACGACTTCCCGATTCTCGAGATCGTCCATGCGGCCGACGAGCGCATCCCCGTCGAGGCGCTGGAATTCGGCACGGAGGCGGTCTCGCGCGCGCTCCAGCGCTTCTGATGGCCCGGACCGACTACTCGAGCACACCCCTGGCCCGGAAGCTGGGCGCGAAGCCCGGTGTCGAGGTCGTCGTGCTGTTCACGACGAGCCGCGACCAGCTCGAAAAGCGCTTCGATGCCTTGAAGACGACGCTCGCCGCGGCAGACGGCCTCTGGGTCGCCTGGCCGAAGAAGGTGTCCGGGATCGAGACCGACCTCGATTTCGAGACCGTGCAGAAGGTCGGCCTCGGCGCCGGACTGGTCGACAACAAGAGCGCGGCGATCGACGCAGACTGGCAAGCGCTCCGCTTCGTCTACCGCCTGGAGGATCGGCGTCGATAGCATCGGCCGTGTGAGCGCCTACGACCTCGAGCGGCTCGACAACGGCCTGCGGATCCTGACCGCGCCGATCGACTCGGCGCAGTCGGTGACGTGCGCGATCATGCTCGCCGCCGGCTCACGCTACGAGACAGCCGAGACGAACGGCATCGCGCACTTCTCCGAGCACATGTTCTTCAAGGGCACCGAGAGCCGCCCAACCGCCCGCGACATCGGGAACGAGATCGACGGCATCGGCGGCGAGTTCAACGCATTCACCGGCAAGGAGTACACGGGCTACTACGTCCGCTGCGCCGGCGAGCACCGGTCGATCGCGCTCGACGTGCTCGTCGACATGCTCCGCCACTCGACGTTCGATCCCGAGGAGATCGACCGCGAGAAAGGCGTGATCGTCGAGGAGATGAACATGTACTTCGACACGCCGCGCGACTACATCAGCGGCGTCTACGACTCGCTTCTCTACGGCGACCAGCCGCTCGGCTGGGACATCATCGGCCGCAAGGAAACGGTGCGGGGGGCGACGCGGGACACGTTCCTCGGCTACATCGACCGCTGGTACAAGCCGGAGCGCATGGTCGTCGGCGTCGCCGGGAGCATCCAGGGAGACCTGCAGAGCGAGATCGAGCGCCTTTTCGGCGACCTCGAGCCGGCCGAGACGGGGTCACCCGAGCCCGCGAAGCCGCAGGCGAACGGGCAGTCGCGCGTCAAGATCCACACCAAGGCTTCCGACCAGGCGCACATCTGCCTCGGCGTTCCGAGCTACCCGC
>DATDDZ010000356.1:0-5451 GCA_036523555.1 Gaiellaceae bacterium | reverse complement strand
CTCGTCGGACTGTCCGGGCGCCTGGAACATCGTGAAGGTGTAGGCGCTGCCGCCTTCGCCGAGGGGCACGACTCGCGTCGGGAAGAGTTGGAGCGCGTCCTCGCGCTCGCCGGCGAGCATGTCGATCACGCCCGACTCGTGGTCGGCGTCGATCTCGAAGAAGAACTCGCCGAGTCCGTTCACGACCTTGTGGCGCCCGTCGACGAGCTTCAGCTCGCGGGCGAAGCCGGTTGCCCATTTGGGCAGGTTGTCGATGTCGGCGAGGTAGGCGAACACTTCGTCCGCAGGTGCCGAGAAGGTCGCCGTGACGGTGTGCTGTCTCATGTCTCGATCCACTCCTTCAGTGCGTGTTTGACCGATTGAAGCCGCCGCTCGCCGAGGTGCTCTCGTGCGAGGGCATTGAGCTCGGTGAGCGTGTGCTCCGCCACGGGCTCGAACCTCCGTGCCCTGGCGGTGAGGACGATTCGGAAGGCCCGTCCGTCGTCGGCGTCGCGCTCGCGGCGCACCAGCCGGTCGCGTTCGAGCAGGCGCACCATCGTCGTCATCGTCTGCTTGCTCAATCTGGCACGGCGTCCGAGCTCGCCGATGCGCAGGCCGTCCTCTTCGAACAGCGGCACCAGGATCGACCCGTAGCTCGGCCGTACCGCGCCCCAGCCGGCTGCGCGAAAGCGCTCCTGCATGAGCTCGTTCCAACGTTGCGTCGCCTTGGCGAGCAGAAAGCCGAGGTCGTCCCGATCCACAATTAGTCTTATATCAGACTAAACTCTCGCTGAGCCGCGCGCCGACCCACCGATTAGTTTCGGCGCGCGGCCGAGTTGAACCTTCCGAAGAGTCTGTCTCGATGACGGAGGTGCCCCATGCCAGACGTGACGATCAAGGCGATCGACGAGATGGAGGCGATCTACGGCGGTCTCGCTCGCCGCGCGCGCGCCGAGCTCGGCGTGACAGCCTGGGGGATGCAGGTCTTCACGCTGCCACCCGACTGGGACGGCTACCCGAACCACAACCACGGTTCCGAGGCGTTCGACCCCAACCAGGAGGAGGTCTACATCCCGCTCAGCGGCGCCGCGACGCTTGTCGCGGACGGCAGCGAGTTCGAGCTACGCCCGGGCACCATGATCCGGGTCGGGCCCGATCAGCTGCGCCAGATTGTCCCGGGCCCCGACGGGATCCGCTTTCTGGCAATCGGCGGCTCACCCGGCGCCTTCACGCCCGCGGCGTGGACGGAGCTCGGCGCCGATCCGCCCAGCCCGCCGGCCGGGTAGCGTCCCGCAGGCGATGGACGAGCAGGCGTTCGCGCTCCTGATCGAACCACACCGGCGGGCGCTCCATCTCCACTGCTACCGGATGCTCGGCTCGCTCCACGACGCGGACGACGCGCTCCAGGAGACGATGTTGCGCGCCTGGAAAGGCTCCGACCGCTACGAGCCACGCGCGCAGCTCGGCACCTGGCTGCACACCATCGCCACAAACGTCTGCCTCACCGCGATCGCACGACGGGATGCCGGGCCCGCCGAGCTGAGTGAGGACCTCGAACACCTGCAGCCCTATCCCGACCGGCTACTCGAAGACCTCGTCGTGCGCGAGACCGTCGAGCTCGCATTCATCATCGCGATCCAGCTCCTGCCCCCGAAGCAGCGGGCCGTGCTGATCCTGCGCGACGTCCTCGGCTGGTCGGCGAAGGAGGCCGCCGAGGCTCTCGACGACTCGGTCGCCGCGGTGACCAGCGCCCTCCAGCGCGCACGCGTCAGGCTGGCAGGGACGCGCCGGAACGTCCCTGCTCCCGGCGCGCGGGAGCGTGCGCTCGTGGAACGGTTCATGTCGGCCTGGGACGCGGTCGACGTCGAAGGCCTTGTGGCGCTGCTGACCGAGGACGCGCTGATGACAATGCCCCCGGAGCGGATGCTCGTCGCGGGCGCACACGCGATCGGCGACTTCTTCGCTTCCGTGCCGCAAGGCGGACGACTCGACCAGATCCGCCTCGTGCCGACCTCGGCCAACCTGCAACCGGCGCTTGCCGCCTACGCGCGGGCGGACGACGGCAAGTACCGGCCGTACGGCCTGATGGTGCTGCAAATCGAGGGCGACCAGATCTCAGGAATCGTCGGCTTCCCGGACCCCTGGCTGTTCGAACAATGCGGCCTCCCGCCGGAGCTGACGTAGGCGCTCTCGGCATTGACCCCGTCAATGCGAGGGGGTCGACCGTTGAGACGGCCACAATGCGGCGCGATCATGGCTCGGAGGACCCGCGGCGTCCTGGGCGATCGGGACATCCGCCTCATGACGGCGGGACGCCCCGACCGCCACACTTCTGCGGGCCTTTCCCTATGCCCGCGCGCCTCTTATCCTCCGTCCCATGAGCGAACGCACTGCCGTTCGACTCGCGTGGTCGGCCTCCGTGCTCTCACTCGTGCTCGTCGGTGGCGGCGTCACGCTGCACGTGCTGAACCGCGCGGCACCGGGAGTCGACCGGAACGGCTGGTGGGCCTCGGCGGCAGCGGGGGCGATCGGCTTTGCGCTCAGCGGCGCGCTCGTCGCCTCGCGCCACCGGTCGAATCCGATCGGTTGGATCTTCCTTGGGCTGGCGGCTACCGCCGGAATTGACCTGCTCGCGCTCGAGTACGGAATCTACGCGCTCGGCTCGCATCGCGGATCGCTGGCCGGGGGGACGATCGCGCTCTGGGTTGCGAGCTGGATCTGGACGTTCTCGGCGCTCCTGTTCGTCGTCTTCCTCCTCTTCCCCGACGGCACGCTTCCCTCCCGTCGGTGGCGCCCCGTGTTGGCGCTCGCGATCGCGTTGCCGGCGCTATACGTGTTCGGCCACGCTGTCTACGGCGGCCCGATCCGGGAGCCGCGGAACGAGAGTTTTCCGTCGGTGGAGAACCCGGTCGGGATTCCGGCCGCGAAGCACGTCCTGACCATCCTCGGCGACGTCTTGCTCCCGTTCGTCTTCGCGACGATACTCGCCTGCCTTGCCGCACTCGTCGTTCGCTTCCGGCGCGCGCGGTCGGCAGCGCGACAGCAGATCAAGTGGGTCGCCTACGCAGGCGCGCTCGTCGTCGTGCAGGCGATCGTCGGTCCGTTCATCGATTTGACCGTGTGGCAGGTCGTGAGTCCGGTGACGATCGTTCTGTTCGCGGCAGCGCTCGGGATCGCGCTCGTGCGCTACCGCCTTTACGACATCGACCTCATCGTCAACCGCACACTCGTGTACGCGGCGCTGAGCGCATGCCTGGTGGGCGCCTACGCGGGAACAGTCGCGCTGGTTGGCGAGCTCGTCCGTCACGTCGGCTTCTTCGGGCCGCTGCTCGCGACCGCTCTCGTCGCCATTCTGTTCGCGCCGCTTCGTCTGCGGCTGCAGCGCGGCGTCGACCGGCTGCTCTACGGGCAGCGCCGGGAGCCGTACGAGGTGATCGCACAGCTCGGCGAACGTCTGGAAGAGACACCGGCACCCGAGCAGGTGCTGCCCACGCTCGTCGAGACCGTCGCGCGGGCGCTCAAGCTGCCATATGCGGCGATCGAGCTTCACCGCGCCGACGGGAGCTTCGAGCCGGTCGCGAGCTTCGGCAGCCTGATCGGCGAGCCGCTCCGGCTTCCGCTCGCCTACCAGAACGCACCCATCGGCCGGCTCGTGCTCGGCCCGCGACGAACGGATGGACACTTCTCGCGCGGCGAGCTGCGGCTGTTCGAGGGCATCGCGCGTCAGGCGGGCATCGCCGCGTACGCGGTTCAGCTGACGACCGATCTTCAGCGCTCGCGCGGGCGGCTCGTGAGTGCGCGCGAAGAGGAGCGCCGCAGGCTGCGGCGCGACCTGCACGACGAGCTCGGCCCGCAGCTCGCCGGCGTCGGCCTGCAGCTGGAAGCTGCGCGCGCGCTCGTCCGCGCCGACCCGGCGGCGGCTGACGCATTGCTCGAGCGGCTCGTGCGCGAGACGCAGTCGGCGATTGCCGCCATCCGCCGGCTCGCGTACGAGCTGCGTCCACCCGCGCTCGACGAGCTCGGCCTCGCCGGGGCGCTCCGCCAGCAGGCCGACCGCTTCACCTCGGGCAATGGTGGGAGCCCGAGCACGCTCAGCGTCTCGGTCGATGCGCCTGACGAAATCGACCAGCTCCCGGCCGCGGTCGAGGCCGCCGCCTACCGGATCGCACTCGAGGCGCTCACGAACGCCGCTCGCCATGCGGGCGCACGAACGTGCACGGTCTCGATCCGGCGCAACGGCGTTCTCGAACTCGAGGTGCTCGACGACGGCCGAGGGCTCGCGCCCGACCGCGTTCCCGGCGTGGGCCTGCGTTCGATGCACGAGCGTGCGGCCGAGCTCGGCGGCACCTTCGCGATCAGCCCCGGCCTCGCCGGAGGAACGCTCGTGCGCGCGCGGTTGCCGATCGCCGAGGGTTGACGATGGAGCTCCTGCGCATTCTTCTCGCCGATGACCATCCCGTCTTCCGCGACGGCCTGCGCGCACTGCTCGCTGCGGCGCCGGACGTGGAGGTCGTCGCTGAGGCGGCGACTGGAGAAGAGGCGGTCGCCTCGACGCTCGAGCTCCAGCCCGATGTCGTCGTCATGGACCTGTACATGCCCTCGCTGAACGGGATCGAGGCGACACGCCAGCTCGTGGCGACGAGCCCGCACATCGCCGTGCTCGTGCTCACGATGCTCGAGGACGACGAGTCGGTCTTCGCCGCGATGCGGGCGGGCGCGCGCGGCTACCTGCTCAAGGGCGCCGGACAGGACGAGATCCTCCGCGGCATCCGGGCAGTCGCAAGCGGCGAGGCGATCTTCGGGCCCGCGATCGCCGAGCGCGTGCTCGAGTACTTCTCGGCGCCGCGGCCGCCCGAGCCCTTCCCCGAGCTGACCGGGCGCGAGCGTGAGCTGCTCGAGCTGATCGCACAGGGGCAGAACAACCAGGAGATCGCGCGCCGGTTCGTGCTTAGCCCGAAGACCGTGCGCAACCACGTCTCGAACATCTTCACGAAGCTTCAGGTCGCCGATCGCGCGCAGGCGATCGTGCGCGCACGCGAGGCCGGGCTCGGCCGCGAGCACGCCGCGTCCTAGCCGGCCGGTTCGAACTTCCCGAGGAGATCGGGACGGTCGCCTCATGACGGCGGGACGGCCGGGAGCGCACCCTCCGTGCGACACCCGATCGAAGGGAGACCGAACATGACACGGAAGCTCACAACCGGAGCCCTGCTCCTTGCCGTCCTCGTCGCCGCGAGCGTCGCTGTGGGTTGGGGCTCGTCGAAGTCGAACGCCGCGCAGCCGAGGACGCTTAGCTACAACGGGTTCGACGCCGCGCGGACGATCTTCCACGGTGGCCAAGTCGTCGCCGACCGAGAGCCGGTCCGGGGCGACTCGATGACGATTACGAGCCTGTTCTACAAGCCGGGGAGCAAGCGGCCGGTCGGTCACGGCGAGTTCTTCATCACGCTTACCTCCGCCGACGGCGGTGCGGGC
>DATDDZ010000355.1:0-1548 GCA_036523555.1 Gaiellaceae bacterium | reverse complement strand
GACCTTCTCGATCGCGTCGGAGAGAACGTCGCCGATCTCGCGGTCACGGGACGAAACGGTCGCCACGCGGGCGATGTCCTCCTTGCCGGAGATCTCCTTCGACTGGGACTTCAGGTTCTCGACGATCTTCTCGACCGCCTTCTCGATCCCGCGCTTCAGCGCCATCGGGTTTGCGCCGGCGGCGACGTTCTTGAGACCGTCCTTGACGATCGCCTGAGCCAGGACAGTCGCGGTCGTCGTGCCGTCGCCCGCCACATCGTTCGTCGACGTGGCGACCTCACGCACGAGCTGTGCGCCCTGGTTCTCGAAAACGTCTTCGAGCTCGATCTCACGGGCGATCGTGACACCGTCGTTGGTGATCGTCGGAGCGCCGAACTTCTTGTCGAGCACGACGTAGCGCCCCTTCGGGCCAAGGGTGACCTTGACCGCATCGGCGAGGATGTTCACGCCACGCTCGAGAGCGCGACGCGCATCCTCATTGAACTTCAGCTCCTTGTGAGCCATGTGTCTCTCGTACCTCCGTTAGCTCTTCGAGCCGGCGAGCTCGCGGTCTCCAACGACCTTGGCGAGCACGTCCGACTCACGCAGAATCAGCACGTCGTCGGCCCCGACCTTGATCTCGGTTCCGCCGTACTTGCTGAAGATGATCTCGTCGCCTTCCTCGAGATCCATCTTGATGTACTCCCCGTCCTCGTCCCGAGCGCCGGGGCCCACGGAAAGGACGCGGCCGCGCTGCGGCTTCTCCTTCGCCGTGTCGGGCAGCACGATGCCGCTGACCGTTGTCTCCTCCTCATCGAGGACCTCCACGATCAGGCGGTCACCAAGCGGCTGCAGGTTCATACACGATCCTCCTGTCCAGACGACTTTGTGACAACTCCTGGCACTCTCCGTGTGAGAGTGCCGAGGCATCTTAACCTGTCTTTCCGGCCGAGCGCAAGCTGGGCGCGAGGTTGTGTTACAAAGTCACGGTGCGCCGTGAGCTCTCCGCGGGCGGAGTCGTCGTGCGCCGCCTGCGGGGCCGCGACGTCATGGCCGCGATCCGCCCGGCCGGCAAGCCGGAGGGGACCTGGGCGCTCCCCAAGGGCCTGATCGCGGCCGGGGAGGAGGCAGAGCGCGCCGCGCTACGGGAGGTGGCCGAGGAGACCGGGGTCGAGGCCACCCCGGTCGAGAAGCTCGGGGACGTCCGCTACGTCTACACGTGGGCCGGAGAGCGGGTCTTCAAGGTGGTGAGCTTCTTCTTGTTCCGCTACCGCTCGGGGCGCCTCGGCGACATCCGCCCGGAGCACGCCCACGAGATCGCCGAAACCCGGTGGCTCCCCCTCGACGAGGCCCCGCAGCTCCTGGCGTACAAGGGCGAGCGGGAGATGGCGGCCAGGGCGCTCGAGCGGCTCGCGCGTTAGGCTCCCGCGCGTGGACGAGCAGGAGCACGTCGGGCAGGACGCGCAACCCGGGTCGGCAGGCCCGCTCGACGAGACCCGCTTGCGGCGAGGGCTTCGCTACGGGCACCGCGGCGGTCTCTACGCGTCGCTCGTCGTGGTTATTGCGGTC
>DATDDZ010000354.1:0-4324 GCA_036523555.1 Gaiellaceae bacterium | reverse complement strand
TAGTCGACGAGCACGTCGAGATTCCTCGGCGTCGGCTCGCGCGTGTAATGGCGGACGCCGATCACGCTCACCTGCCACAGGACGAGCACGGCGCTCGGATCGACCTGTCGCCTCCTGAGCAGGAAGTCGGTCGCCCCGAAGCTCTGGCAGCCGCTGAGTCCCGGGTCGACTCCGAGATCGGCGAAGAGACAGTCCTCCGCCGACACCGCCGGCAGCATCCACACACGAAATCCTTCATCGCGGGCTCGACGGACGGCTCCATGAGACGGAGCGACGAAGATTCCCGGGTGCCCGTAGAAGGCCGCACAGACTCTGCGGCCGGCACGAACCTCGCCGAGGATCGTCTCCTGCATCCGCTCGTAGCTCTGGCTGCGGTCGACCCCGGCCTCGTAGTGGTCGTAGAGCGAGATCGCGGCAGGGTTGAGGTCCTCGAGGAGTCGCATCGTTAGCGGCTCCGTCACGAGGTAGAACGCCGCCTCGGCCCGCTCGAAGGCTGCGCGCGCCTCCGGCGTCAGATGCGCCGTGCCGTTGATTCCCGTCCCGATGACGGTCAGCGAGCCGCTGCGTTCGACGGGTCTTGCCCCGCTAGCCGACGAGGATCCAGCACGGACCGAACTTGTGGTGCTGGTGGAGCTCGACGTCGGCGCCGCCTCCGCTGCCGTCCCCGCCATCGTCCTCGTCCGCTTCCCGTTTCAGCGCGGCGTGGATATCGTCGACGTTGCCGCTCCGTAGAACCTCAGCATGTTCGGGTCGGCGTAGCTTCGCGCCCTCCTGCTCCAGGACCGCGTCCGGGCCGCCGTGGCGAAAGAGGTCGAGCAGATTCAGGTCATGGGAGAACCTGTAGAGAAAATCAGCGAGTGTCTCTACTCCGGCGTCCTGCATCCCCGCGAAGGTACTAGGACTCGCCAGGAAGTTCAAGGTGTGCGGCCCGGACGGACACGGTACGTCAGAATCCAGGCCCAATCAAAGGAGGTACGAAGTGGCTGGCATCGCAAAGGTCGTGACCATCATCGGCTCGTCGCCCGAGAGCTTCGCGAAGGCGGCCGACGCGGCCGTTCAGGAGGCGGCGAAGACCGTGCGCGGGATCTCCGGAGCGCAGGTCGTGTCGATGAGCGCCGAGGTCGAAGGCGACCACATCAGCATGTACCGCACGACGGTGAACATCGCGTTCGCGGTCGAGCGCTAGGAGACCAGCGCGCGGGCGAAGTCGTCCGGGTCGAACGGCCTGAGGTCGTCGAGCGTCTCGCCGACCCCGATCAGCTTGACGGGTAGGCCCAGCTCGTAGGCAATCGCAACCGCGATGCCGCCTTTCGCGCTGCCGTCGAGCTTGGTCAGTGCGACACCCGTCACGCCGACGGCCTCGCCGAACAGGCGCGCCTGCTGCAACCCGTTCTGACCGGTGGTCGCGTCCACGACGAGCAGCGTCTCGTGCGGCGCGCCCTCGAGCTTCCCTTCGATCACGCGCCGGACCTTGGTCAGCTCCTGCATCAGGTTCGTCTGCGTGTGTAGCCGCCCTGCGGTGTCGACGATGACGACGTCGCGGCCGTCGCGCGTCGCGGTCTCGATCGCGTCGTAGGCGACCGACGCCGGGTCCGCTCCACGCTCACCGCCGACGAACGCCGCGCCGCTGCGTTCGGCCCAGATCTCGAGCTGTTCCTCCGCCGCGGCTCGAAAGGTGTCGGCGGCTCCGAGCACGACCGAATGTCCGTGCTGTCGAAGGCGTTCCGCGAGCTTGCCGATCGTCGTCGTCTTGCCCGTCCCGTTGACACCGACGACGAGGATCAGGCTTGGCGCCCCATCGACGCTCAGGGTCCCGGGATCCCCGAGCAGCGTGGCGATCTCGTCCGCGAGAGCCGCGCCGAGATCCGTCAGGTCCTGCCGTGTCTCGAGCCGCCGCACGAGCTCGGCGGTGGCGCGAACGCCGACGTCCGCGCGGATGAGCGCCTCCTCGAGCCGCTCCCACGAGGCATCGTCTCCGGGATCGAACGCCGCGGACGCGAGCTCCGCCGTGAGCGCCCGGCGGCTCTTCGTCAGCGACTCGCGCAGCCGCGAGAACAGCCCCGCGCGGTCGTCCTCCGCCTCCGGCTCCGCGTTCTCCTCGCCGAGGAGCTCTGACCACGATCGAGCCATCGGGCGCGAACCGTAGCGATCCGCGCCGTGCGCCTACGCTACGGCGACTTCTTCGCGCGGCAGTCGCCTCGAAACGATCTGCGAGACGCCGTCGCGGCCCATCGTCACTCCGTAGAGGATGTCGGCGGCCTCCATCGTCCTCTTCTGGTGCGTGATGACGATGAACTGCGCGCGGTCCGAGTAGCGGCGAAGGAGCTCGACGAAGCGGCCGATGTTCGTGTCGTCCAGTGCAGCCTCGACCTCGTCGAGGAGGTAGAACGGGCACGGACGGGCGAGGAAGAGCGCGAACAGGAACGAGATCGCACCGAGCGCCTTCTCGCCACCGGAGAGCAGGGACAGCCGGGTCACCTTCTTGCCAGCGGGGCGAAGCTCCACCTCGATCCCGGGCTGGCCCTCCTCGTCGTCGGGCTCGGTCAGGCGCAGGCGTCCCTCTCCGCCCGGGAACAACGTGGACGCGACCTCCGCGAAGTTCTCCTGCACGTTGGCGAACGTCTCGGCGAAGCGCTCCTCGACGGTACGCGCGAGGTCGTCCCGAAGCGACTCGAGCTCGGCGAGGCTCTGCTCGAGATCGGCGCGCTGCGTCGAGAGCTCGACGAGCCGCTCCTTCTCCTGGTCGTACTCCTGCTTCGCCAGCGGGTTGACCTGCCCGAGCATCTCGCGGCGGCGCTCGAGCCGCTCGATCCGATCCGCCAGGTCCTCGCGGTCGTCACCCTCCGCGGGGTCGGCGGCAGCGGCCTCGAGCCGGCGCCGCGCCTCGTCGGCCTCGGCGTCGATCCTCGCCCGCTCGACGTCTAGGCCGCTGAGCCGTTCGGCCGCTTGGGCTGCGGCACGTCGCGCGCCGACCTCCTCGGCACCCAGTCGCCGGAGCTCCTCCGCGAGCGATCCAGTCCGCGTCGAGCCCGCGTCTGCGCGGGCGCGGAGCGGCGCCTCGAACCGATCGTCCGCTGCTCCGGACAGGACCTCGACGACCCGTTCCGTGAGCCGGGCGATCGCGAGCGTGCGGGGATCCTGGGCCGCCGTGTATACGGCATCCGGAGGAGGCGCAGCAGCGCGGCGCTCGAGCTCGTCCACCTCCTCGACGAGGGTGCGACGGCGGGCCTCGAGCTCGAGCCAGACGGCCTCCGCGGTCTCGCCCGCGAACCAGAGCTCGCCGCCCTCCGGGTCGTAGCCGAATCCCTCCGGAGTCACCGCCGGAACCTTCGAGTCGAGCAATTCCTGCTTGGACACGACGGGAAGTGCGCGCACGAGCTCGGCCGGATCGCGGGTGAGGACGACGACGCTGCCGAGACCAGCTGCACGCGCCCGTTCGGCCAGGGTCAGAGCTTGCCGCGCGTCATCCGTGACGAGAGCGGAAGCGCGGTGACCGAGCGCTGCCGCGATCGCGCGCTCACTCCCCTCCCCCACGTCGAGCAGTGAAAGCGCGAGCCGCTCTCCTTCTTCGGCGAACGCGCGGGCCGCGGGCGGCAGGCCTTCGCGCTCGGCGAGCGAACGCTCGAGTGCCTGGAGCCGCTCGCGCGCGACGCGCGCCTGCTCTCGCAAGCTGTCGCGCTCCGCGCGCACCCGGGCGTCGAGCAGCCGCCGCGGTCTGGAGAGGTCGGCACGGAGATGCTCCGCGAAGGTCTCGGCGCTCTCACGGCGCAGCTCGAGCCGCTCCCTCGCGCTGCGTAGGCGATACAGCGTCGCGGTCGCTTCCTCGCGCCGGCCGGCGGCGTCGGCGAGCTCTTCTTCCGCGCGGCGGCGCTCCTCGAGCAGCGAATCGAGCCGTTCGTCCGCGTGCTTCCGCGCGAGCAGGGCCGCAGTTCGCCGGCCCTCGCCGTCCTCGAGACGCTCGCGCACATCCGCGAGGTCGAGCTCGGCCACGCGCGCCTGCAGAGATGCGATCTCGCCACGTAGCTTCTCGGCGCGCTCGGCCGCGGTCGCCTGCAGCGCGAGCGGCCGCAGGCGCTTCTTCACCTCGGCCTCGACGTCGCGCGCGCGCTCGACCTGGATCGCGACGCGCGCGAGCTTGAGCTCAGCGCGATGCTTGCGGCGCTTGAAGCGTCCGAGCCCTGCCGCTTCCTCCAGCAACTCGCGGCGCTCGTGCGGCTTCGAGCCGAGGATCTCCTCTACCCGGCCCTGGCCGATGATCGAGTGCATCCCGCCGCCGAGCCCGAGATCGGCGAGCAGCTCGACGAGATCGATGCGGCGGACCGCC
>DATDDZ010000353.1:0-3303 GCA_036523555.1 Gaiellaceae bacterium | reverse complement strand
CGTCCTCGAGGGCCTCGACGAGGGTTCCGCTCTCGATTCCTTTTTCGCGTTCGATGTCGCGAACGGCGTCGACGATCTCCTGAGTCATTTCTCTCCCATTTCCTCGATCAGATTGCCCCGGACGATGGTTTCGTAAGGGATGTCGACGGACTCGGCGGCCTGTGTCCGGACGGTCACCGCGCTCTCTCCCGCGGCGACGACCTCGCCCCGAAGCCGGTTGCGCGTCGAGGTGCGCAGCGCGACCCGTCGGCCGACCGCGCTGCGGAAGTGGGCCGGCTTGCGCAGCGGGCGCTCGACTCCGGGCGACGACACGTCGACCGCGTATTCGCCGAGGTACTCGCGGAGAAGATTCGTGACGCGCTCGCAGAACGCGTGATCGACGCCCAGGGCATGGTCCACGTAGACCGTGAACCGCTCGGGGCTGCTCAACTCGACGGCGAGCACCTCGGTGCCCGGGAGCGCGGCCTCGACCTTCTGGCCGATCTCCCGCGTCAGTTGCCTCTCCTTTTCGTGTGTCGCTGCCATCGACTCCCGTCACAAAAAATGGGCCCGCAGGCCCATTCCGAAATTGCCCGAAATGTGGTGCGAGGAGTGTAGCAAGCGTTTCGTCCTCGACCGCACGGATTTCCCTCAGGCGTCGAGGATGATCGTCACCGGTCCATCGTTGACGAGCTCGACCTGCATCCGCGCGCCGAAAACGTCGGCCCGAACGGTGATTCCGTGTGCCGCGAGCGCGCGCCTGAAGCGATCGTAGATCGGCTCCGCGGTGTCTGGTCGGGCAGCACCGGAGAAGTCCGGCCTTGCTCCCTTCTTGCGGGCGGGGTCGGTGATCAGCGTGAACTGGCTCACGACGAGAGCCTCGCCCCCGACGTCCACGACGCTGCGGTCGAATCTGGGCGTGTCCCCCTCGAAGACACGGAGGCGTGCGACCCGGGTCGCGAGACGGTCGGCCACATCATCGGTGTCGTCGCGCGCGACGCCGACGAGAACGAGGAGCCCAGGGCCGATCGCCGCGACGACGGAGCCGTCGACCGTGACCCGCGCCTGTGTCACTCGTTGGCAGACGGCCCTCATCGGCGACCATCATCGCCGAGCGTGCGTGCAGGCACATCGGCGCACGGGCGCACGGACGCCGGCCGAACCTCACGGTGTCCCCCACCCGGGTGGGGCGTCGTCCCGCCGCCCTCTGCAGGCGACGATAGCGGCGAGGCACACGCGCGTCCGTTACGCGCGTGTCGCGAGATCGTCCCGATTACTCCAGATCGTCCCGGTCGGCGAGGTCATCGCCGGCCGGGCCCTCGCCGCTGACGTCCTCCCGCTCCCGCTCCCGGTCGAGGTCGAGGATGCGCGAGGCGTAGTGCTCGTTCTGAGGTCGCAGCGAGCTGGCGAGCTTGTAGTGCCCGTTCGCTTCCGTATCCCTCCCCTGCTTCTCGAGCGCCCGCCCGAGCGCGTAGTGCGCGTAGTGGTCGGCCGGCGACAGCTCGAGCATGACGCGAAACTCCTCCTCCGCCTCTGCGTAGCGCTGGATCCGGAGATAGGCGATCCCGAGCGCCTCGCGGATCGAGGCCTTGCGGGGCTCTCTCCGCTTAGCCTTTTCGAGCGCCACCGTCGCCTGAGCAGCCCGTCCCTTTCGAAGATGGGCGCGCCCTTGCTGGTACAGGTCGTACGTCTCACTCATATGGATCTCAGGTAGGGAAAGTTCTCCTCCACCAAGTCAAGCGGGTCCGTCAAGTCACGTGTCTTCCCGATCTCGACGGCGATCACCGTCGCGGCGGCGTCGATTGCCGCCTGGAAGGCGTTCGCGAGCTCGTGCGGAGGCGGGTCGAGGGACAGCCGCTCGGCCACCGGCTTCCCCACTCCCCAGAGCGGCGCCGCCGACCATGGGTTCGCGGGATCCTCGTCACGGATCTGCTCGACGCGTGATCCGGCTCGCCGCACCGCGCGGCGGTTCGGTCCCGGCGGCGGATTGGTTCTGACGGCGACCGCGCCCGCCGCTCCAGAAGAGACGAACTCCCCTGCGAAGCGGGCGATGTCCCCGCCCTGGAACAGCGTGTCGGCCGCCACCGCGATGAGCGGCGGCTCGGCCCCCGCGGCGAGAGCGCGGCGCACGGCGTCGGCCGAGCCGAGCACCTGCGGCTGTCGCACGAAGCGAACGTCGAGGCCGAACGCCGACCCGTCGCCCGAAAGCCTCTCGACCTGTTCGGCAAGATGGCCCGTCACGAGCCAGACCGTCACCAGCTTCGCCGCGGCGAGCTCCCGGAGGAGCACGGCAAGGACAGCCCGCCCTGCGATCGGCAGCACCGCCTTGGGCCAGCGCTCGGTGATCGGGCGCAGGCGGATCCCCTCCCCTGCGGCCAGCACCACGGCGTCCATCGGCTAGCCGAGGCCGAGCGATCGAACGGAGAGCAGACCGCGCACACGGTCGAGCGTCGAGAGGCTGCGCCGGAGCTTTCGCTTGAGCGCCCGCAGCTCCGCTCGCGCCGTGAGGGCCGCGCCCTGTGCCTCGCCGGGCAGTGCATAGCGCGCGGCGGTGGCCGCCCGTGCAAAGCGTCCTCCGTCGACGCCGAATGTGTCCGTCACGGTGCCGCCGAGCTCGTTGAATGTCGCCGTCCGGCCGGCGGGCAGGCGCTGGTCGTGGAGGTATTCCGTCAGCTCGCGCGCACAGGCGACCGCGATCCGGCGCGGGTCACGCGTGAAATAGCGGAGCTGTCTGCGCCCGTGCTTCACCGCGATGACCAGTGCCGCCACGGCGGCTGCGAGCAAGAGGAGGAAGAAGAGCAGGCTGTGCGCGCGGTGCCCAGCGGGCGCCGAGGTGCTCGCGAGATCGGGCGGCAGGTCTCCGATCGAACGCGGCGTGCGGCGGGTCACGTCGTGTCCGATCACGCCGGAGGCATTTCCCTGGCCGAAGACCTCACCGCCCTTGACGAGCCCTCGGAGCAAGGCCGCAGCGGCCTGAGCGTTGAATCCGAGCGCGGTCGAGCTGTACGTGCCGCTCAGGCGACCCCTGCCCGGGGTCGGATCGAACGGCAGCCAGCCGTAGCCGCGGAACCACACCTCCACCCAGGCGTGTGCGTCGTGGTCCGACACAGTCCAGGTCCCGCCCCGGTAGTGCCCCGGGGCGAACCCGGCCGCGACCCGTGCCGGAATGCCGAGCAGCCGGAGCATCAGCGCCATCGCTCCTGCGAAGTGCTGGCAGTACCCCGACTTCGTCACGAGCACGAAGCCGACCAGAGGCGGCAGGCCGGGGACCGAAGCGGGCTGCTCGGAATACGTGAAGCCCCCCGTGTTGCGAAGCCAGGCCTC
>DATDDZ010000352.1:0-2239 GCA_036523555.1 Gaiellaceae bacterium | reverse complement strand
CACCTCGAGCTCTACCTCCGAACCTAGGCGTCCCGGCGGCCCGCGCCGAGGTCGCTACGGTGGGGTGGTGGGCCCATTCGTCGACTGCCACTCTCACGTCGTCCCGTCGGGTGACGACGGCGCTAGCTCGATCGAGGAGGGCCTCGCGCTCTGCCACAGTGCCGCCGCGCACGGAACGGCGATTCTCTTCGCCACGCCGCACGTCTGGACGAACTTCACGCTGAGCGAGGAGCGGGCGTCCGAAGTGAAGGCCGCCTTCGATCGGATGAGACGGCGGGCTGGCCTGGAGCTCCGTCTCGGCTACGAGCTCACTCCTGCACGACCGTTGCTCGAGGAGAACCCCGCCCGCTACGTCCTCGAGGGAACCGACCGGGTGCTCGTGGAAGTGCCGTTCACAGGCCCCGCCGGGCTCCTGCTCGAGCTCGCAGAGCACATCGAGGCCTCCGGCCTTCGTCCCGTGATCGCGCACCCCGAGAGGGCGGAGTCCGTGCTCGTCGACCCGAGCCTCGCAGACGAGCTGGCAGAGCGCGGCTGGACGCTCCAGGTCAACGCCACCTCGTTGCTCGGGCGGCACGGTCGCGAGCCCGAGCAACTCGGCTGGGAGCTCGTCGAACGCGGCCTCGCCACGATCGTCGCGTCTGACGGCCATCGCGCAACACGTCCTGCGCGCCTCGACGAGGCGGCCCGGCTCGCCGAGGGGAGACTCGGCCCGCGAGCGGCCTCGCTCTTCGACGGCAGCGCGCTCGGACTCGCTACGTCGCGATGTACTGCATCTCGCGCAGGGTCGCCAGTCGCCTGAGCGACTCGAGCTCGATCTGCCGGACTCTCTCCCTGGTAAGACCCAGACGCTTCCCGATCTCCTCGAGCGTCTTGGGCTCGGCGTCGTCGAGGCCGTACCGGAGCACCAGCACCTCCCGTTCACGCTCCTGCAGCGAAAGCAGCGCCGCCGAGAGCGCCTGCGAGCGGAGCGAGACCTCGACCTCCTCCTCGGGCAGGGGATCGTCGCCGGCGACGAAGTCGCCGAACACGGCGTCCTCCTGCTCGCCGACCGGCTGGTCGAGGGAGGCGGAGGCGCGTGCGGCCGCCTTGACTTCGAGCGCCTGCTGGAGCGGGAGGCTCGCCTCCTCGGCGATCTCCTCGAGCGTCGGCTCCCGTCCGAGCTGGGTCCAGAGGGTCCGCTCGGCGCGATTCATCTTCTGCAGGCGTTCGACGATGTGGACGGGCATCCTGATCGTCCGGGCCTTGTCGGCGAGCGCCCGCGCGACGGCCTGGCGAATCCACCAGGTCGCGTACGTCGAGAACTTGTAGCCGCGGCGCCAGTCGAACTTCTCGACCGCGCGGATGAGGCCGAGCGTCCCCTCCTGGATCAGGTCGAGGAAGGGCAGCCCCTGGTTGCGGTAGTTCTTTGCAATCGAGACGACCAGCCGCAAGTTTGACTGGATCATGTGGGTCTTGGCGGACATGTCGCCCCGCTCGATCCTCTTTGCGAGCTCGACCTCCTGGGCGGCGGTGAGCAGCGCGTGGCGGCCCGCCTCCCGCAGGAACAGCTGTAGCGCGTCGGTCGTGGTCTCGTACGACAGCTGGAGCGGGACCGGGGGAGCCCCCTTCTCCTTGTCTCGCTCCGGTTCCTCGGAGAGCTCGATCCCTCGTCGCTCGAGCTCATTGAAGAGCGCGTCCACCTCCAGCGCATCGAGCTGATGGGCCTCGATCAGGTCGGCGACCTCGGGCTGCCGAACCGTCCCCGTCGCTTCCGCGCTCTCCAGCAGTCCCTGGATTTCCTCGTGCTGGAAGATCGAGTCGATCTCGACGGTCATCGTCCCCTCAGTTCTGCCCACCGGGCGCCGGGTGTCAAACACCCACGTTCTCAGCCCCGGGTGTCCCGGTCAACCCTCTAGGCTGATTCGAGAGCGAATGCACGAAAATCGACGTTATGTCAAGTTGGCCCTGATCGCGCTCTTCCTGGGGCTTCTGGCAGGCTCCCTCCCCACTGCAGCCCGCGCCGAGATCGTCTCTCCCGGCGCGACACAGGGCTTTCTCGCGGTCGGGCGCGACGGGATGCCGTATGTCGCATCGCTGAGCGGGCGCGACGTCTTCCTCTCGCGGCGGCATGCGTCCGGATGGGTCTCCACACCCTTCGGGCGCGCACCGGGCCCCGGAGGCGTGCTTTCCGGGCTCGTCGTGGACGGCCGCGGAGCCGCGTGGGCCCTCGTCGAGGCGGAGAACGGCTCCTGGCTCGCGC
>DATDDZ010000351.1:0-10525 GCA_036523555.1 Gaiellaceae bacterium | reverse complement strand
TACGGCCTCCTCAAGGTCTCCTCGACGCAGGACTCGCGCTTCTCGTACGGCGCAATCGAGGAGGGACGGAAGCTCGCCAACAAGCTCTGGAATGCCAGCCGGCTCCTGCTCCAGGCCGGCGAGGCCCCGGTGGAGGAACGGCCGAAGACGCTCGAGGAACGGTGGATCCTCGCCCGCCTGTCGCAGGCGCAACGCGGGCTCGAGTCTGATCTCGCCTCGTTCGACTTCGCGCACGCGGTCGACACGCTCTACCACCTCACGTTCGACGACTTCTGCGACTGGTACCTCGAGTCGATCAAGCCGAGGCTCTACGCCCGGGACGCGGACGCGATCGCAACGGGGTACGCGGCGCTCGAGCGCCTCCTCGAGCTCCTCCATCCGGTGATGCCGCACGTCACGGAGGAGATCTGGGGCCACCTCCCCGCCCGGGAGGGCAGGCTGATCGTCGCGCCGTGGCCGAAGGTGGACGAGTCCCACGCGGCCGACGCAGACGCTCTCGTCCGCGTGCAGGACGCGGCCGAGATGTTCCGGCGAAGCGGCGTGCGGGTAGCGCTCGAGGGTGAGGAGCTCAGAATCTTCGAGGCGGTCGTCCGGCCCGGCAGCACAGCCGGAGACGGTAATGCCGACGCCGAGATCGAGCGCCTGCGCAAGGAGATCGCGCGCGCGGAGGGGATGCTCGAGAACGAGCGCTTCGTCCAGAACGCGCCGGCCGACGTCGTGGAGGCCGAGCGAGGCAAGCTCGAGCGCTATCGGCGGGAGCTCGATGCGCTCAACGGCTAGCGACTATCTCGAGTCGCTGAGCCCCTGGCCTCGCGACGGCTTCGGGCTCGACCGCATCAGGGCGCTCCTCGCCGACCTGGGCGATCCCCAGCTCGCCTTCCCCTCGATCCACGTCGTCGGCACGAACGGCAAGTCGACCGTCACCCGGACGATCGAGGCGCTGCTCGTCCGAGAAGGGCTCGTGGTCGGCGCGTATCTCTCGCCGCATGTCCGAAGCTGGAGCGAGCGCATCCGCGTCCGGGGGGAGGAGACTGACCTCGAGGCGGCGATCGCGCGGGTCCGGAAGCAGGCCGAGGCACTCGACGCCACGCAGTTCGAGGTGCTCACCGCTACGGCGCTCGCGGAGTTCGCGGCGTCACAGGTCGACGTCGCGGTCGTCGAGGCCGGGCTCGGCGGGCGTCACGATGCCACCAACGTCCTGTGCTCGCCGGTGCAGGTCTTGACGAACGTGGCGCTCGAGCACACCGACGTGCTGGGCACGACGCGGGAGGCGATCGCCGCGGAGAAGCTCGCCGTCGTCCGGCCCGGCGCGACGGTCGTGCTCGGCGAGGCGGAGTGGGAGGCGATGGCCCGAGAGAACGGCGCCGAGGCCGTGGTCGTGTCGGGTCGCAGCAACCTCGCCGTTGCGCTCGCCGCGGCCGAGGCGTTCCTCGGCCGCCCCATCGACGGGCACGTCGACGTTCGGCTGCCGGGGCGCCTCGAGCACGTGTCGGAGGATCCGCTGGAGGTCTGGGACGGCGCGCACAACCTCAGCGGCCTGGGCTATGCGCTGCCCCGGGTTCCGAGCGCTCGCTACGTCGTCGTCGCCTCGATCCTGGCCGACAAGGACGTCGACGGGATGCTGGCCGCTCTGTCGGTGATCGCGGCGCGGCTCGTCGCAACGACGTCGGCGAGCCAGCGCGCGCTGTCCGCGTCCGACCTGGCTGAGCGGGCCCACCCCTACTTCGGGGAGATCGACGTCGTGGACGATCCGGTCGAGGCGCTCGCCTTCGCGCGCTCCCTCGGCGAGCCGATCCTCGTCACCGGCTCCCTTTACCTCCTGGCCGATCTGGCCAAGGATGAGAGCCTACGATGGCGAACGTTGGCGAGAGGCTGACCGTGCTCGCGTTCGCGGCGCTCGTTCTCGCCGCGATCGTGGGCCTGTGCTTTCTCGCGGGATACTTGATCGGGAGAATCCTCCTGTGACCATCGCCAGCACCTTCAGCGGAATATACGACTTCTTCGGCTCGGGCACCTGGGACGTCGTCCGCAACCTCGTCTTCTTCTTCCTGATCGTCTTCTGGCTCGCCGTCGGGTACTGGGTCTACAAAGACGCGAAGCGCAGGATCGAGGATCCGGTGCTGATCGTCATGGCGGTGATCCTCGGGTTGATTCCGCCCTATCTCGGGGCGCTCGTGTACATGCTGTTCCGCCCGCCCGAATACGTCGAGGACGTGCGCGAGCGCGAGCTCGAGATCAAGGCGATGGAGGAGAGGCTCACGCGCCGCGATCTCCACTGCCCGGTCTGCCGCGCCGAAGTAGGTCCCGAGTTTCTCGTCTGCCCGGTCTGCACGACGAAGCTGAAGCAAGCGTGCGTCAACTGCAAGGCGCCGCTCGAGGCGCTGTGGCAGGTGTGCCCGTATTGCGAAACACCGGTAGAGGCCGCCGCGGTCGAGTTCCCGACCTTCGAGTCGGGACCGTCGAGGCGACGGAGGCGCGCAGAGTAGACTCCGCCGCTCGATGGCGGTCGAGCGGTCACTCGTGCTGATCAAGCCAGACGCGGTGCGTCGCAGCATCGCCGGCGAGATCCTCGGCCGTGTCGAGCGGCGCGGCCTCGTCCTCCGCGCGGCAAAGCTCCTCGTCGTCGATCGCAAGCTCGCCGAGACGCACTACGCGGAGCATCGCGAGAAGCCGTTCTTCGGCGAGCTCGTCGCCTTCATCACGTCGGGGCCGACGCTCGCGCTCGCGATCGAGGGCGAGGGCGCGATCGCCACGCTCCGCAAGACGATCGGCGCGACGAATCCGGCCGACGCGGAGCCCGGGTCGATTCGAGGCGACCTCTCGCTCGCAATGCCCGACAACCTCGTCCACGGGTCCGACTCGCCCGAGTCGGCGGCGCGCGAGCTGGCTCTTTGGTTCGCCGACGATGAGCTCGTCTGATCGGCCCGACTACGTTCAGCAGAACATCGCGAACTGGACCCGCGCGAACGGGGACTACACCGACGCTGCTGCTTCGAGGGCCTGGGCGCAGGAGGAGATCAGCTGGGGCGTCTTCGAGGAACCTGAAGCGGAGGTGAACATTCTGGGCGACGTCGCAGGCCTCGACGTCGTCGAGCTCGGCTGCGGAACCGCGTACTTCTCTGCGTGGCTCGCACGTCGCGGCGCGCGTGTCGTCGGTGTCGACCCCACGCCGGCTCAACTGGAGACGGCCCGACGCCTGCAGCGTGAGACGGGGATCGAGTTTCCACTCGTCGAGGCGATCGGCGAGGACGTGCCGCTGCCGAGCTCGTCCTTCGATCTCGTGCTCTCGGAGTACGGCGCATCGCTCTGGGCCGACCCCCATCTCTGGGTCCCGGAGGCCGCGCGACTGCTCCGGCCCGCCGGGCGCCTCGTCTTTCTGACCAACTCGACCGTCTCCGTCCTCTGCATGAGCATGGAAGGTGTCGGCGAGCAGCTCGTACGACCGCAGTTCGAATTGGGCAAGTGGGTCTGGCCCGACACGCAAGAGGTCGAGTTCCATCTCGCTCACAGCGACTGGATCGAGGTGCTGCGTGACAACGGATTCGAGGTCGAGCGACTCGCCGAGTTGTATGCGCCGCAGTCTGCCGAGACGCATAGCTATTACAAGTACGTCACGGCCGAGTGGGCGCGCAAGTGGCCTGTCGAAGAGATCTGGGTCACACGCAAGCGTGGCTGACGCATCCCCGGCTCAACCGCTCCTGCTCGCCTCGACGTCGCCGCAGCGACGGGCGATCCTCGAGCAGCTGCAGATTCCCTTCGAAGTCGTCTCCCCCCGGTACGAAGAACAGGTGGGCGCGCACGACGACCCGATCACCGTCGTCCGCGAGCACGCGCTCGCGAAGGCACGGTCGGTCGCGGACGAAGCAGGCGAGCGCCCCGTCCTCGCCGTCGACACCGAGGTCGTGCTCGGCGACGTCGTCTTCGGGAAGCCGGCAAACGCGACCGAGGCCGAGCGCATGTTGGAAGCGCTCAGCGGCGCAGCTCATTCGGTCGTCTCCGGTCTCTGCCTGCGAACGCCGGCGTGGGAGGTCGTCGAGCACGAGCTCACGCAGGTCGAGTTCCGCGAGCTGACGCCGCGCGATCTGGCGTCGTACGTCGAGACGCGTGAGTGGGAGGGACGCGCGGGCGCGTATGCGATCCAGGGACGGGGCGCGGCGCTCGTCCGGCGTATCGAGGGCGACTACCTGAACGTCGTCGGTCTTCCAGCAGCTCTGCTCGTGCAGATTCTCGCCGAGCGCTTCGCCGGGACCTATGGGTTCGGCTGACCGGTAGCTAGACTCGGCGAGGCTTGGGCCTTTTCGACAACATCGGCGGCTTCGGAGGCCGCGACATGGCCGTGGACCTCGGGACGGCGAACACGCTCGTGTACGTACGCGGGCGCGGCATCGTGCTCTCGGAGCCCTCCGTCGTCGCCATCGACCAGCGCACGGGTGAGGTGCACGCCGTCGGCGTGGAGGCGAAGCGGATGCTCGGGCGCACGCCCGGGACGATCTCTGCGATCCGCCCGCTGAAGGACGGCGTCATCGCCGACTTCGACGTCTCCGAGCAGATGCTCCGGCACTTCATCCAGAAGGTGCACCAGCATCGCTTCGCGCATCCGCGCGTCGTCGTGTGCGTCCCCTCGGGTGTCACCGGCGTCGAGAAGCGCGCCGTCGAGGAGGCCACGCTCAGCGCCGGCGCCCGGCAGGCGTACCTGATCGAAGAGCCGATGGCCGCCGCGATCGGCGCCGGCCTCCCCGTCGCCGAGCCGACCGGCAACATGATCGTCGACGTCGGCGGCGGCACGACCGAGGTCGCCGTCATCTCGCTCGGAGGAATCGTCGTCTCGCAATCGCTGCGCGTCGGCGGTGACGAGATGGACGAGGCGATCATCAACCACATCAAACGGGAGTACAAGCTCCTCATCGGCCAGCAGACGGCCGAGGAGATCAAGCTCGAGATCGGGTCCGCGTACGACCTGCGCGAGGAGCTCCAGGCAGAGGTCCGGGGGCGCGACATGTTGACGGGCCTGCCGAAGACGGTCGTACTCAGCTCGGAGGAAGTCCGCCGCGCGCTCGAGGAGCCCGTGCAGCAGATCGTCGAGGCAATCAAGTCCACGCTGGACAAGACGCCTCCCGAGCTCGCGGCCGACATCATGGACCGGGGAATCGTCCTCGCCGGGGGCGGTGCGCTTCTCTCCAACTTCGACGAGCGCCTGCGGCACGAGACGCAGATGCCGGTGCACCTCGCCGAGAGCCCGCTGACCTGTGTCGCCGTCGGGTCGGGCCTGAGCCTGGAGGAGTTCGAGGCGATCCACCGCAGCGCCAAGGCCCGGCGGAACAACCACCGCCGCTGAGCACCGCGGTGACGCGCCCGCCCGCCGCGCTACTCTAGGTCACTCTCGTGCCTCGCAACCGCAGTCTCAGCGCGGTCCTGGGCTCGTCCGTACCGAGACCGAGACCCGAGCCTTTTCCCTCCCGCAACCGCTCGACCCTCAGGCGGCGGGCCGTGGTGGGCGGCCTCGTGCTGCTCTCGCTCGTCCTGATCACCGTCTCGTTCCGCGACCCGACGGGCGGCGCGTTCAGCGGCATCGAGAGCGCCGGTGCCACCATCTTGCGCCCGTTCGAAGTCGCCGCCGAGCGTGTCGCCAGGCCATTCCAGGACGTCTACGGCTACTTCCGCGGCCTCGTGCACGCCAAGAGCGAGAACGAGAAGCTGCGGAGCGAGGTGAACCATCTGCGGCAACTGGCGCTCCAGGGGGAGTCCGCTCGCCAGGAGAACGACCAGCTCAGGGCGGCTCTGGCTTTCGTCGACGGCCCGCGCTTCCCGAAGGACTACGCCGCCGTGAACGCCCGCATCATCTCGTGGGCGAGCGAGTTCGACCAGCGGGTCGTGATCTCGGCCGGGTCGGGTTCGGGGGTTCGACAGGACACGCCGGTCGTGACGCGGGCCGGCCTCGTCGGGCGCGTGACTGCGCTCAACTCCGGCGCGGCCCAGGTGACGCTGATCACGGACGAGTCGAGCGCCGTCCAGGCGCTCGACGTGAACACCCGGGCCGTCGGCCTCGTCCGCCACGGCCAGGGGCAGGACTCGCTCATCCTCGACCGCGTGACCAAGGACCGGCGCGTGGAGGTGGGGGACACGATCGTCACGGCGGGGACGCGCTCGAGCCAGTACCCGTCGCTCTTCCCGCGCGGCATCGCCATCGGCGTGGTGACGAACGTCGGACAGAGCGACACCGCGCCGTACAAGCAGGTGCTGATCAAGCCGTTCGTCGACTTCTCCTCCCTCGACGCCGTCACGGCGCTCGTCACGCACAAGACGAGCCCCAAGGCCCCCTGATGCCCACCGACGTCGCGAAGACCTCCGTGCTGCTCTTCGTCGTCGTCGTCGTTCAGCTGTCGATCGTCTCGAGCATCGTGATCCTCACCGGCCGGCCCAACCTGCTGCTCGTCACCGTCGTCTGCGTTGCGCTTCTGCGCGGCGCGACGTTCGGTGCCGCGGCCGGCTTCTGCGCCGGCCTGCTCGCGGACACGGGCGTCTTCGGGACGCTTGGCTTCACGGCGCTGCTCCTGACACTGGCGGGCTACTGGACCGGGCGCTATGGCGAGACCACCGGTCGAGACCGCGCGCACGCGCCGCTGCTCTCCATCGCTGTGATCACCTTCCTCTACCAGGTCGCCGCTCTCATCCTCCGCTTCATGCTCGGCCAGCACGCGCCCGCCGGACACGTGTTCGCCACCGTCTTCCCGACCGTCGCGCTGAACCTGGTGCTCACCTTGCCCGTGTACGCGCTCACCCGCCGGCTCCTGCGACCGCGCGAGTGGGCTCCGCGGGAGGTACGGCTCCTTGGCTAGGCGACCCCCGCGCGTCGAGTCCCGGCGGTTTCTGCCGCCCGACCCGCGCGTCGAGGAGCCGTACCGGCTCACACCGAAGCTCGCGGTCCGAATCGGCATCCTGGGGACGGTCGCGATCGCTGTCTTCGCGGTGCTCTTCCTCCGTCTCTGGTCGCTTCAGATCCTGAACGGCGAGCAGCTCCTCCGCGCCGCCCAGGACAACCAACGGCGCGACGTTCGGCTCCAGGCCCCGCGCGGGCCGATCCTCGACCGCACCGGGCTTCCCCTCGTGGTCAACGTCCCGGGCACCGCGGTGCAGATCTGGCAGTCGGACCTGCCGAAGCGGCGCGGCGTGCGGCTGCACGAGATCCGCGCCCTGGCTCGCATTCTCGACCTGCCGGCACTACAAATCGGCGGCTCGCTCCGGCGTCATCGCAGCGACCCGCTGACCCCGGTCAAGGTCAAGGACGGCGTGAGCAACGCCCAGGCGCTCTACCTGACCGAGCGCGCGGAGGACTTCCCCGGGGTCAAGGTCGTCTCGTCCTACCTTCGCTACTACCCGCACAACGAGCTCGCGGCGCACGTCCTCGGCTACACCGGCGAGATCTCCGAGGCTCAGCTGAAGGTGCTGCGAAAGAACGGCTATCAGGGGGGAGACACGATCGGCCAGTCCGGGATCGAGTCCGTGTACGACCGGTACCTGCGGGGGACGACCGGCCTCGCCGAGTTCAGGGTCGACTCGCTCGGACGGCCTCGCAGCCCCTTCAAGACGACGATCCTCCCCCGCGCCGGAAACGCCGTGCGGCTGACGCTCGACCTCAAGCTCCAGGTCGCCGCCGAGGCTGCGCTGCGCTACGGCCTCGCACGGGCGCGCGCATCCAACTGCTACGGCTGCTGGGACGCGAACGGCGGCGCTGTCGTCGCGCTCGATCCGCGCGACGGCTCGATTCGCGCGCTCGCCTCGTATCCGACCTATCGGCCGTCGCTCTTCTCCGGCCGTGTCCGCCAGCGCGCGCTCGACGCCGCGGGGCTGACGTCGCTCACCGCACGGGGGATGAACTACCCGGCCCTCGACCGGGCCACCGACGCGACCTACCCGCCCGGCTCGACCTTCAAGCCGGTGACGGCGATTGCGGCGATGCAGGAGCACATCCTCCAGCCGTACGAGTCACTGGCCTGCACGGGCTCCTACACGAAGAACGGCCAGACGTTCAAGAACTGGGACCCGTTCGTGAACCAGGCGATGACGCTGCCGACGGCGCTCGCGGCTTCGTGCGACACCTACTTCTACCAGGTGGGGTATCGCTTCTACGGCATGCCCGCGCGCCTCGGCCCGAGGTTGCAGGCGTGGGCCAGCCGCTTCGGCTTCGGGCACACCACCGGCGTCGATCTCGGCTCTGAGAGCACGGGACTGCTGCCGACGCCCGACTGGCGCAAGCGGACGTACACGAAGAAGTCCGATCCTTGCTGCTGGGCGATCGACCGCCTCTGGAAGCCCGGTGACTCGATTCAGCTGGCGATCGGCCAGAAGGATCTGCTCGTGACACCGATGCAGATGGCGCGCTTCTACGCCGCGATCGCGAACGGCGGCCGGCTCGTGACGCCGCACCTCCTCCTCGACGTCGAGCAGCCCTCGTCCAACCGCGGCCGCGGCCGGGTGCTGCCGACACCGCCGCCGCCCGCGCCGGAGCCGACCAACGTCGACGCACAGGCGCTCGCCGTCGTCCGGGACGGCCTCTACCAGGCGACGCATTACTCCTTCGGGACTTCGTCCGCCATCTTCGGCTCGTTTCCGATCCCGATCTCCGGCAAGACCGGGACCGCAGAGAAGACGATCGATCCGGGCGACGGCTATGCGCGCAACTTCAACCAGTCCTGGTTCTGCGGCTACGGGCCGTCCAACTCGCCCGAGCTCGTCGTCTGCGTGCTGATCGAGAACGGCGGCCACGGCGGGGACGCCGCCGCGCCGGCCGCGCTGAAGGTGTTCGAGGCGTTCTTCGGGAAGCGAGCCAGCCAGACGGGCGTGATCCACTCCGACTAGTGACCCTCCCAGCGACATTCACCGCCGTCCGGCTCGCGATCACGCCTCGCGCTGCTGCGTCCTCAGTCGCGCTCGGGCAGTCCAGCCCGAGCGCTCCCTGCGTCCTTTCATCGCTTGGTGCTCGCGACCCGGCCATCCACCAATGCCACTGGCAGGGTCACTGATGGTCGACTACGCCACCAATGCCAGGGCCGCGGCCCGCGCGAGGCGAAGAGAGGCCGCCGACGTCGCGTCGTTCGTGCGGCGGCTCGACTGGCTCCTGATCGGATCGGTCGGGGCGCTCGTCGGGTACGGGCTCTGGGCGGTCGCGGGCATCACGCGACACGACGTCCCCGGCGATCCCCGTCACTACGTGACTCGCCAGGCCGTCTACGTCGTCATCGGCGTCATCGGCCTCCTCTTCGCGCTGCTCGTCGATCCGCAGATCTACCGCACGAGGTGGCGGCTGATCTTCGGAGCGCAGGCTTTCCTGATCGCGGTCGTCTTCCTCGCAGGCCCGATCCGGGGCTCGAGGCGCTGGCTCGACCTCGGCTTCTTCAGGTTCCAGCCGTCGGAGTTCGGGAAGGTGCTGCTCGTCCTCGCTCTCGCGGGCTTTCTCGCGGAACGCGGGCGCCACCTTCACGAGCTGCGCACCACTGTGACGACGATCGGGCTCGGATCGATCCCCGTGTTCCTGGTGTTCCTGCAGCCCGACTTCGGCACGGCGCTGGTCTACTGCGCCGCCGTCGGCGCGGTGACCTTCGTCGCCGGCTCGCCGTGGACGCACGTTGCCGCGCTCGCCGGGGTGGCGGTCACGCTCGCCGTGCTGATCCTCGGCGTCCTGCCGGCCGTCGGCCTCCCGGTGTTGAAGGACTACCAGCAGGCGCGACTCACCGGCTTCCTCCATCCACAGAGCGACCCGGGCGGCGCCACTTACAACATCGCGCAGTCGAAGAATGCGATCGGGGCGGGTCAGCTGCGCGGGCGCGGCGTCAACAACGCCACGCAGACAACGCTCAACTTCCTGCCGGAGCATCACACCGACTTCGTGTTCGCATCGCTCGCTGAGGAACGCGGCTTCCTCGGTGCCGCTCTGCTGCTGATGCTCTACCTCCTCGTCGTCTGGCGCGGATTCCGCGTCGTGGCCATCGCGCGTGACCCGTTCTCGGCGATCGTCGCGGGCGGGCTCGTCTTTGCGTTGCTCTTCCAGATCTTCGTCAACGTCGGGATGACGATGGGGATCGCGCCGATCACCGGCATCCCGCTGCCCTTCGTCAGCGTCGGGGGGTCGTCGATGATCGCGAACCTGATCGCGGTCGGGTTACTCCTGGCGATCCACGTCCGCGCGCGAGGCGCGCGGCGTTAGCCTCGAATCAGGCTGCTTCGGCGGCCGGGCGGAGCTTCGCGCGCCTGGTCCTGATCGCACGGAGCCGCTGGGAGAGCCGGGCCCACGCCCACGGCTCGACCTCCTTGTAGCGCAGGGCAGACTGAGACCGGGTCGCCTCGAGGTACTCGAACCAGGCGTCGGCCTCCTCGATCAACAGGAGCTCGTGTGCTTCGCGTTGTCCGGTCACCAGGGTCCACCTCCCGCGTCGCTGTGATGGGCCGAAGCGTAGGACCCCCTCCGGACGTCGGGCGCCCGGGGAGGCTGCCTCCCGCGGGTTGCTAGCCTGTGCGGAGATGTTCAACA
>DATDDZ010000350.1:0-3399 GCA_036523555.1 Gaiellaceae bacterium | reverse complement strand
TCTGCGTCGCACACGAGCACGGCCCGCACGGCCGCGTCCGAGAGCCGCTCGCCTGCTTCCCGGGCGGTCACGGACGCGTCAAGCGCGCCCGGCTCGACGACCATCGCGTCCCGCACCTGCGTCACGGATAGATCCCCCGTGCCTTCAACGCCGCTGCGACCTCGTTGATGCCGGCCACCAGCGCGGCCTGTCGGAGCGAGATCCCTTTGAGTGCCGCCAGTTCCCAGACACGATCGAATGCGTCGCCGAGCTTCTCGGCGAGCCGCGCTCGGATCTCGTCCCGGGTCCAGAACAGGCGCCCGAGATCCTGCACCCACTCGAAATACGAGACCGTCACGCCGCCGGCATTCGTCAGCACGTCGGGGAGAACCGGGATCCCGCGCTCCTGGAAGATCGCGTCCGCCTCGATCGACGTCGGGCCGTTCGCGCCCTCGACTACAAGCTTCGTGTCGATGCGGGGCGCGTTGTCCCCGGTCAGCTGGTCCTCGAGAGCGGCGAGAACGAGGATGTCGCAGGGAAGCTCGAGGAGATCCGAGTTCGAGACGTGGTCTGCCTCCGGATAGTCCTCGAGCGTCCCGTGGTCGGCGATCCACCCGCGTGCGTGGACGAGGTCGAGACCATGCTCCGAGTAGACGGCGCCCGAGATGTCGGAGACCGCTAGGACGGTCGCGCCCTTCGAGACGAGCTCCTGGGCGGCGATGCCACCGACGTTCCCGAACCCCTGCACGACGCAGCGCTGCTCGGACAGCTTCCACCCGAGCCGCCCGCACGCCCGCTCGATCACCATCACGACTCCGGCACCGGTCGCCTCGTGCCGGAAGAGCGAGCCGCCGAGCGAGATCGGTTTCCCGGTGACGATCTCGGGCACCGCGTGCCCGACCTGCATGGAGTAGGTGTCCATGATCCACGCCATCGTCTGCTCGTTCGTGGCCATGTCCGGGGCGGGAATGTCCTCTTGCGGGCCGATCACGCCCATCAGCTCGCTGGTGTACCGGCGTGTCAGCCGCTGCAGCTCACCCGGCGAGAGCTCACGCGGGTTACAGCGGACTCCTCCCTTCGCGCCGCCGTACGGGAGCCGGAGGAGCGAGCACTTCCAGGTCATCCAGACCGCGAGCGCCGCGCATTCCCCGAGCGTGACGTGCGAGTCGTAGCGGATTCCGCCCTTCGTCGGCCCGAGGACGCTCGAGTGCTGGACACGGTAGGCGGGGAACACGTCTACGTGTCCCGCGTCCCGGTGGACCGGCACCGTGACGATCACCGCGCGCTCCGGATAGCGCAGCCGCTCCGCGATGGACTCGTTGACCTCCGCGAAGGGAATCGCCTGCTCGAACTGGGTCATGGCGGTGCGAAAGAGGGGCGTGTCCCATTCGAGCCCCGTCGCTTCGGGGGCGATCTCTCCGACCAGCTCAGCCATGCTCGGAGTCTAGGCTTGGAACATGCCGGGGACGGGACTCGAACCCGCACGCCCCCGTGGGGGACACCCGATTTTAAGTCGGGCGCGTATCACCAGTTTCGCCACCCCGGCGAATCGCAGGATAGCCGTGCGCTCCGCGGTTACTCGCCTGGCTCGAATGCGTACTTGGAGGGGATCTTCGCCGGCGGCTTCCCGACGACGATGGCGATCTCCTGGTGCGACTTGAGGGTGAGGCCGGCCGGGTTGCCGCTCTGCTTCTGCCCGTTCAGATACCAGTGGAGACCGTTGCAGTACGCCCCGATGCACTTCGAGTCGAGAAAGACCCCCCACTCCGCGAAGAACTGCCCGAGTGTGAACGGTCGCGCCTTCTGCGCCTCGATGTGGATGACGCCGCGCGCGTCGTGGGTGTGGAGCTCGGTCAGATAGTTGCCGGCGACGTTGATCCCCACGAGGGCCGGGATCGTCACCTTCTTGCCGTTGAGGAAGATGTCGAGGTGAGCGTGGAAGTGCTCGACCAGGCCCTGATGCCCGCCGAGCGTCGTCAGCCCGAGCGGCAGGAGTCGGTCGGCGAGGTACTTGTATTCCTGCTTCCACGGGGCCTTCGACTTCGTCACCCCGGGCAGGCTGTTGTAGTCCACTGCCGCTTTCGTCTTGGATCCGCCTCCGCCACGGGCGACGAGGACCCCGACGATGGCGCCCGCGATGATGAGCGCGACGAGCGCCCCGCCGGCGGCATAGATCCACGGAGGCCGCGCTCTTCCCCCTCCCCTGGGGGCCTTCCGGTTGTCGCGCCGCTGCGGCGCCTGGACGCGCCGCGGAGGCGGCGGAGTGCGGACTTTCTTCGCCACGGCGCGGGTCAGGGTACCGGTGGCCGTAGCGCCGTTGCCGCCTCAAGGTAGAACTTCGCAACGTGCGGGATTTTTCGTCGGAGCGCGCTCTTGACGGAGGTCGATCGGCGCCCGTATAGTGCGCGAGCCAAAGCCGATGAACCTTTCGGGGTTCGCCGGCTTTGGCGTTTTTTGTGGGTTTTTTCAGGCCTCTCGCGGCTTCCGCCGTCCGATCCCCTCACTAGCGTTCGTCGGCCCGATGGTCGACGTGGTTCTCATCCTGCTGCTCGGAGCGGCTATCGCCGCCGTCCTGCTCGTGGTCGGACGGCAGCTCCTGCATGCGATCGCTTCTTTTCGCGACGAGTCAGGGACGCAGCTCGCCGACAGAAACACCGAGGTCGATCGGAGGCTTCAAGCGCTGGTCGAAACGATGGACCGGCGGCTCGGGGAGCTCGACACCAAGGTCGACCGACGGCTCGAGAGCGCATCCGAGACGACCAGCAAGATCCACGAGCGCCTCGGCAAGGTCGATGAGGCGACGACCCAGATGCTCGAGCGGGCGAAGGACCTCGCGCGCCTCGAGCAGGCCCTGCGCCCGCCGAAGGCGCGGGGCGGTTTCGGGGAGCTCCTGCTCGAGAACCTGCTTCGCGACCGCCTCCCGCCCTCGGCCTACGAGATCCAGTACACGTTCGACTCGGGCGAGCGCGTCGACGCGATCGTGCGCGCCGAGCGGACGATCCCCGTCGACTCGAAGTTCCCGCTCGACAACTACCTGCGCCTGGCCGAGGCGGAATCCGACGACGAGCGCACGCTCGGCGAGCGGCAGTTCGCCCGCGACGTGAAGCAGCACATCGACGCGATCGCATCGAAGTACATCCGCCCCGACGAAGGCACCTACGACTTTGCGTTCATGTACATCCCCGTCGAGGCCGTCTACTACGAGCTCGCCTGCGGAAAGACCGGCGCCCTCCTCACGTACGCGCACGAGCGGCGGGTCTTCCCGGTGTCGCCGACGACGTTCACCGCGTACCTGCAGGTGATCGCGCTCGGACTCCGGGGGATGCAGATCGAGGAGCACGCCCACGAGGTGATGGCCTACGTCGCGGAGCTCCAGCGTGACTTCGACCGCTTCTCGGACGACTTCGACAAGATCGGCAC
>DATDDZ010000349.1:0-4982 GCA_036523555.1 Gaiellaceae bacterium | reverse complement strand
CCGCCCTGGATCGCCAGTCCCGGGCTTACGAGCGCCGGTGCAGTGCTGCCGAGGTCGACGTCGCTCGACTCGAGCTCACGGTGGTTCGGCGGCGTCCAGTTCCTCAGGAGCTGCCTGGCGTTGGGGGAGAGCAACAGGACGCTGTCGCCCCAGTACGTCCGACCGTCGAACCTGCCGTCTCCGGTCGCGACGAGGAGCCGGCCCGTCCCCGGCTCGACCACCACCCCCGACCGCGCCCAGATCGCCGAGCCGCTCTCCGGACACGAACGGGTATCGATCAGGCCGCTCCGGTCGCTGCAGAGCGAGTTCCACACTCGCAGGACACGACCGGACGACGCGGCGACCGTCACGAGGTGCCCCTGATACGGCGGAGCGTCGCCGATATAACCGCCCGTCCCCGCGAGGACGATCCCGCGGGAGAAGTTCAGCGCCGGCCCGATCTTCTCGTGACGCTGGTCCCGGGTGATGAGTGCGGGCCACGAGCCCGTTGTCACCTCACGCCCCGTGACGACCTCGAGCTTGTGGATGTGGCCGTCCGGCGACGCGGAGTAGACGAAGCGGCGAGACGGGTCGGCGACCGGAGAGGAGTTCGTGATCTGGGTCGAGCCCGCCCACGAGCTGTACCCGGAGGGCGTGAATCTCCAGAGAGCCGAGCCGGTGTCGGCGTCGATCGCAAGCGTCTTCCCGTACGACGTCGTGACGATGAAGACGTCGTGAGGGCTTCCCCCGACCGAAACGCCGCGAAGGTAGATCGGTGACGAATCGACCGTCCCGTCGAGAGTGACGCGCAGTCGGCGAAGCCTCCCCACGCTCGCTGCGGTGATGCCGGTGCTCCGGGGGCCCGCGTTCCGGCGCGCCGCGTCGTAACCAAAGCGGGTCCAGTCTCCCCCCGCACGCACCGCTTTCGTGCCCACCTCCGCGTTGTTGCACGGGCCGACCAGCGCACAGGCGGCGGCGAGGATCGGGGCGATCAACCTCGGTTACTTCTTGAGCAGGATCTGACGGAGCTCGTCCTCGCGGCCCGGCTGCAGGATCGCGAGCACCTGGTCCCCTGGTTTCAGCTCCGTCGAGCCGACCGCGATCTCCGCCTTGCCGTCTCGCATCACAGAGATCAGCCTCGAGCCCTCGGGAAGGCGAAGCTTCTCGACGGTCTTGCCGGCCGACGGCGAGCCCTTGTCGATCTGCACCTCGACGATCTCGAGATTCTCCTTGCGCAGCTCGAGCAGGTGGACGAGCGAGTGCTCGGGCACCTCGTGCTCGACGAGACCCAGGATGCTCGAGGTCGCGCACACGGTCGGCGAGATCCCGAGCAGGTCGAAGTGCGGCTGGTTACGGGGATCGTTGACGCGGGCGATGATCTTCTCCACGCCGTACTTCTCCTTCGAGATCTGCGCGATGACCATGTTGTCCTCGTCGTCCCCTGTCAGCGCCAGAACGAGGTCGGGCGGGCGCTTGATGCCGGCCTTCTCGAGCACGAACAGCTCGGTGGCGTCGCCGTGCATCACCTGGTGCTCGAACTCGGACTCCAGCCGCTCGTAGCGGTCTCGCTCCTGCTCGACCAGGGTGGCCTCGTGGCCGTTGCGGAGCAGCGTGCGCATCACGTTCGCGCCCATCTTCCCGCCGCCTGCGATCAGGACGTACATCAGACGGGCACCTCCTCTCGCGGGGGAGCGTTTTCGCAAGACCGGACCGCGTCGGAGAGGGCATCGATCGCCGTCGAGGTCGGGCAGATCGTTCTCAGCCCACGCTCGCGATAGAAGTCCGCGCGCGCCGGGTCGAGGATGCGGACGACGGTGCAGTCGATTCCGAATCGCTTCTTGGCGACCTGGCCGATGATGACGTTGGTGTTGTCCCCGTCGGTCGAGACGACGACGGCATCGGCGTCTTCGATCCCGGCCTCGCGCAGGACGGTGACGTCCATGCCGTGGCCGACGACGAACCCGCCGGTCCAGTTCTCCCCGAGACGGCTCAGGGCGGACTCCTTCTCGTCGATCGCGGTCACCTCCCAGCCTGTGCCGGCAAAGCGTTTCGCGATCGTCGAGCCCACCCGGCCGCAACCGATGACGATGAGCTTCATGGGCTCAGCGTAGCTCGGTGGTCAAGAGTCACGGCTTCGCGCCGTCCCCCTCCAGCACGCCCTGCGGAAACGCGACGATGAGGACTTCGCCGGAGGCTTTCTTGAGGACGTACTCGACTGTCGGCGAGAAGAACCGGGACTGGCGGCGCCAGCGCGGAGCGGAGCCGAGGACGATCAGGTCGGCCCCGCTGTCCTCTGCCTCCTGGACGATCGCCTGGCCGATCGAACGCGCGCGAACCGTCTTGCCGTCGACGGTCACCCCCTGGTCGGATCCGAGGAGCTTGGCCTCGGCAATGGAGGCCTCGGCGCGCTCCTCCTCGTCGGCCATCTCCGCGTCGATCGGCAGCTCGAGCGGCACCCGGATCACGTGGAGCGCCTCGACGGACGCTCCCGCCTCCTGGGCGAGCTTCACGGCCGTCGCGATCATCTCCTCGCCGATCTCGCCGAGCTTCATCGGCACGAGGATGCGGGAGAACTCCGCCTGCGCGAGCCCGAGGTGCTCGTCGGCCGACACGACGCGCTCGAGCAGTCCCTCACCTCGCGACTTGCGGACGGTGACGTAGATCACGAGGCCGGCGACGAGCCACGCAGGGCCGGCGTACCTCGCGCCCGGGTGGGTCGCAAGCGCGACTATCCAGACGGTGAACGTCAGCACGGCGCCGATCACCGACGGAATCGGAATGCGCTTGTAGGTGAACGGCACCCGATAGGGCCTTCGTCGTGCAGGCTCGGTCAGCCTGAGCTTGATCACTGCCACCTGAGCAGCGGTGAAGGCGAGGAGCACGCCGAAGCTGAAGAGGCTCGCGAGGAACAGCACCGGATGCGGAAGGAAGGCGGTGCTGCCCAGCAGGACGATGGAGATCCCCGCGGCGGCGACGATCGACCGCGGCGCAACGAGTGTCCGCTTGCGCAGCATGCCGAACCTGCGCGGCAGCTGTCCGTGCTCGCCGAGCGAATAGGCGAGCCGGCCGAAACCGGAGATCGAGGTGGTCGCGGCCGTGAGGAGGATGAGCGCGCCCGACAGCGCGACGAAGACCTGCAGCGGGTCGCCGATCGCCGCGGGCACCTGGCCGCGGATCTCGGAGGCGACGCCGACGAGCGGGGCGCGCAGCCAGTTGCTCCCGAGTAGCGTCCCGTTCTCGGCAGGAAACGCCGACAGCGCGACGACCGCGATCGCCACGTAGAGCACGACGACGAGCCCGATGGCTCCGAACAGGCTCCTGGGGAGGTCGCGGCCCGGCCTCCGCGTCTCCTCGGCCAGGTTGGCCACCGTCTCGAGGCCGGTATACGCGAGCATCGCAAGGGGAAGCGCGAACGCGATCGAGTGCCAGCTCGGCGTCTTGCCGAGCGAGGTCCCGGCCGCGAGGGCGTGTGGAGAGAAGAGGAGGGCCATCCCGAGCACGACGAGCAGGAGCTGGGTCGCGAGGTCGACGAGGGCGACGATCAGCGCCCAGCGATGCAGTCGCGTGCGGTGGATCAGGCGGACAGCGGCGATGCCGGCGATGACGCCGCAGCCGATGACCACGTCCCAGGGGCGCTGGATCTTCGTGAAGAACGCCCCGGCAACGTAGTGCGGGACGAAGAGAGCCGAGAGCGCGATCACGATCAGGTAGTCGAGAAACAGGACCCAGCCGGTGACGAAGCCCCACAGGTCGTTGAACGCGATCCGGACGAACGTCGCTGCGCCTCCGGTCTCGCGGATCGCAGCCGTTCCTTCCGCGTACGAGAGGGAGACGATCAGGAACAGGAGCCCCGTCGCGAGCAGCACAGCGGGCGTGAAGCCGAGCGCGTGCAGCGCGATGATCCCGAGCGCGAAGTAGATCGAGGAGGCGATCTCGCCGTACGCGATCGAGAAGAGCGCCGGAGCGTCGAAGACCCGCTCGAGACGGGGCAGCTTGCGAGCCACGGCGGGAGGTTAACGGCGCGTGCGGAGCAGGTAGAGCCGGCCGACGCCGAGGGCGACGAAGAGGATCCCCAGCACATAGCCGAAAGCCGCCCCGCCGTGCGCCGCCGTGACCGCGACGAGCGCGACGCCGACCCCGACGAAGACGAAAGCCAGGCCGACGAGGCCGTACCTGTAGGCCCTCACGCCGCCCGCGGCCCGGCCGCGACCATGACGCGGCTCGGCGCGTGTTTGAGAACGAAGTCGACCGTGTCGCTGAACACGGCGCGCCGTCCCGAGACTCGCGGCGTCCCGATGACGATGATCTCGCTGTGGCGGCGAGCGGCCTCGTCCACGATCGCGCGGCCCGCGTGGCGGGCGCGGACGAGGCGCTCCGTGACATCGACGCCGTAGAGCTCCGCGATCGCCGCGGCGCTGCCGAGCGCCTCGTAGGCAGCGCGCTCCGCTTCCTCGAGAAACGTGTCGAGCGGCAGCTCCAGGGGCACGATGACGACGCTCAGCGCCGCGATCGAGGACCTGCGCTCCGCGGCGAGGCGGCAGGCGTAGTCGATCGCCTCCATGGAGGCGCGTCCCGGCTTTACCGGCACGAGGATCGTGCGGTACTCGAGCGCAGCGCCCGGCCCGATGATCACCGGAGCCCTCAGCGTCTGGGTCAACGTCCCCCGCACGACGTAGCGTCGGTAGAGGACGTATGCGATCAGCCCGATCGCGAGCCAGCCGAGACCGGCCCAGCGCGGCCCGGGTTTCTGGACGACCACGACGATCCACGCTGCGCCGGTCCCGAGGGCGCCGAAGATCGCGAACAGCGGCCAGTCAACGCCGCGGATGCGAAGGCTCGGCCGGACCTTGAAGGCCTCCGAGTCGTCTCTGGACTTGACCCTGAGAGCGATCACCGCGAGGTGCGCGATCGTGAACGAGAGCATCGCGCCGAACGCGTACATGTCCCCGAGGAAGGCGGTCTTGCCCGGGAGCAGGACCGCGATCGAGATGAGGCCCGCGAAG
>DATDDZ010000348.1:0-2482 GCA_036523555.1 Gaiellaceae bacterium | reverse complement strand
GCCCTTGTCGAAGACGCAGGTCGCGATGAGGCCCAGCACGTCGATGATGTCGTTGTTCGTCTTCTCGAGCTTCGTGACTCGCTTCTGCAGCGCCGCGAACTGCTTCGGCGTGACGGCCTGCTCGCCTGCGGGCGCGGTCGTCACGTAGAGCGCAACGGCCGCGATCGCGACCATGGCGACGACGAGTACGCGTCTCATGAGTCCCCCTTGCGTGAGCGGCCGGTAGACCGCAGATGGTCGGTGGCGATCAGAGTACTCGCGCAAGAAGTTGACGTCGTCTTTACACCGGACGACATCCGTCTCCGCTACCCTCGGCCGGGGTTCGTGGTCCTCAGAGCCGTCATCTGTGCCCTTTGTGCAGGGGTTTTGGCCGGACCGGGTGCGGCCTCGGCCGCAACCCCGGTGCGTGGCCAGACACTTCTTCCGGGCGTCGTGTACTCGCGCCAGGTCGAGTTCACGTCGCACGGCCCGGTCGTCATCAACGTCATCACGGCGCCGAAGCCGACGGGCCTCTATGCGCTCAAGCCGATCCTGTCCAACGACGCGATCCTCGGCCGCGAGCGCGTGACGGCGATGCAGCGTCGCGTCTCGACGGACGCCACCGTCGCAGGCGTGAACGGGGACCTCTTCAGTTGGACTGACGGGCACCCGACGGGCGGGCTGATCCGCGACGGCATCCTCGACAGCGCGCCCGCCGACTTCCGCTCCACGGTCGGGATCGACACGGACGGCCTCCTGCACGTCGACCGGGTCTCGCTCGCAGGCACGTGGCAGGGCTCGGGACAGCGTCGAATCCTCGGCATCAACGAGCCGCCGCGCCCGAACCGGACGACTCTGTACACCAGCGCGTGGGGCGCGCGGACGCCTGCCGAGAACGGCGGCGCCCAGGCGATCCTGCAGCCGTTCCCGCCGACGAGGCCAAACGCTCCACTGACGGGCACGGTCACGGGTTACGTCTCCGGCGGGAACCAGCCGATCCCGCCGGGAGGAGCCGTGCTCGTCGCGCGCGGCGCGCAGGCCGGCTTCCTCTCCGCCGAGGCCCCGGTCGGGGCGAACGTGACGATCCTGCTGACGCTCACGCCGCCGTGGGCGAACGTGCTCAACGCGCTCGGAGGCGGGCCGATCATCGTGCGCGAAGGCAAGCCCGTCTTCCGATCGTTCGAGGGCTTCACGACCGACCAGCTCGCTGTGCGTCATCCCCGCACGGGCGTCGGGCAGCTCGCAGACGGCCGGATCCTCATGGTCGCGGTCGACGGCAGGCAGCCCGGCTACAGCACCGGACTCACGAACTTCGAGCTCGCGCTGACCATGATGCGGCTCGGCTGCGTCAGCGCGTCGGCGCTCGATGCCGGCGGCTCGACGACCATGGCCTTCGACGGGAAGCTCTTGAACAGGCCGTCGGATGCGGGAGGAGAGCGCGGCGTCGCCGAGGCGCTGACGCTCTTCTATTACGGCGTGTACGCCCCGAATCTCGCCAGTCGCGTGCTCTCCCCGAACTCGGACGGCGTCGACGACAATCAGTCGCTCTCGTACAAGCTCGTCCGACCGTCGACGGTCTCTGCCACGCTCAGCGGACCGGGGGGCGCGCTCGTCGCGCTCGACTCGGGCGCGCGTGCTCCCGGCGTCTACAAGTTCAACTGGAACGGCGCGGGGCAACCGGAGGGCACATGGACATTCCGAGTGACCGCGGACGACGACCAGGGCCGCCACTCCGTCGCGGAGCGGCAGTTCGCGTACAACAACACGCTCGGATTTCTTTCCGCGAGGAGCAGTGGCCGGCGCGTCACGGCGAGCTTCAAGCTCGCGCGCCCGGCTCGAGTGGCATTGCGGATCGAGTCTCCTGCTGGCGTGATCATCCGCACGCTGCCCGGCCGCAGCCTGCCGCAGGGTGACGCGAGCATCTCCTGGCGCGGCCGTCCCGGCCGTTATGTGTTCAGCGTGACCGCGACCGCAGACGTCGGCGCGGTCGAGCTCGACGCCCCCTTCCGCCTGAGCCGCTAGCCCGCACCCCTCGCCGGTAGTCTGCGCCCGGTGCCGGTCGCCTCGCTGACAAGTCATCTCACGTCGCTGATCGGCAACCACGGCCTCTACGCCGTGTTCGTCCTGATGGCGATCGACGCCGTCTTTCCGGCCGCGAGCGAGCTCGTCATGCTCTACGCGGGGGCGCTCGCTGCCGGTGCGTTCACCGGACAGCACGTCAGCCTCTTCGGAACGACGATCTCGTCCCACGCCGGTGGCTACGTCGCGATGGCCCTCGCCGGGACGATCGGCTACCTCGCCGGCGCCGTCGGCGGTTGGGCGATCGGGCTCTACGGCGGCCGCACGCTGCTCGAGCGGCACGGGCGGTGGTTCCATCTGAGCGGCGAGAAGCTCGACCGTGCCGAGCGCTGGTTCGACCGCTGGGGCGACTGGGCCACCCTGGTCGGCCGCGTCACTCCCGTCATCCGCTCGTTCATCTCGATCCCGGCCGGGGTCTTTCGCA
>DATDDZ010000347.1:0-3482 GCA_036523555.1 Gaiellaceae bacterium | reverse complement strand
GGCCGCAGGCGGCGGCCTACTTCATGCTCGGAGAGACGAAGGGAACGGCGGCCGGGGGCGCGGACGAGGTCGGGAAGTCTCTGCGCGTTCCGGGGACGAATCCGTTCTTCCCGATGCCGCACGACCTGCAGGGCAACCGGTTCCTCGAGCTCCTCGAGGATCATCCGCTCGAGGTGTACCTGTTGAACACCGGCCGGGTGGGCGGACCTGAGGACGACGAGACCTCGAAGAAGGTGCAGATCAAGCACTCTTCGGCGATCGTTGAGGGTATCGCCGAGGGCACGATCGAGTGGGAGACCGATTCCGACTTCGGATATCAGGTCGCCCGCGCGGTCCCCGGGATCGACGACGGCGAAGTGCTCCAGCCGCGGAAGCTCTACGAGCGTTTGGGTCGAGGCGAGGAGTACCGCGCGCAAGTCGAGCGGCTCAAGTCTGAACGCGCCGAGTTCCTCGGCCAGTTCGCGAGCCTCTCGCCCGAGATCGTCGCCGCGGCGAGCTAGTCACGCGTAGGTCCCACGGGATCCCTCGAACGAGGCTCCGGGGGCATGCGGCCTACCCCGATACGGGGAGCATGGCGTCCGCGGCTTGCGCAGCCGGCAAACTCTTGCCGCCGCAAACGCGAACGCCATGGCAGAAGCCGTCTCCGGTCCCGGTCAAGGTTGCCGCAGGCCTTGCCGGGGCCGGATCGGCAAGCAGGCGCGCATAGCTAGCCTCGAAGGATGATTCCCGAGCCGAGCCCGCCGCTCTCCGACGGGGTCGTGTGGCTACGCGCTTGGCGCGCGGGCGACATCCCGGCTCTCGTCGAGTCGCTCGACGGAGACGAGGAGATCACGCGCTGGCTCGAGTTGATCCCGCAGCCGTACACCGTCTCGGAGGCCCGGATGTGGATCGAGCAGTCCGCCTCCTACTGGCGTGAAGGAACAGCCGCGCCGTTCGCGCTCCTCGCCGCCGAGACCGACGAGTTGGTCGGAGGGGTGGGCTTCCGCTGGGTCGACCTCACCCAGGCGATCGGCGAGGTGGGGTACTGGCTGCGTCGCGATGCGCGCGGCCGCGGGCTCACGACCCGCGGCGTGCGCCTGGTCTCCGACTGGGCGCTGCGGACGCTCGGCTGCGAGCGACTGCAGCTACGTGCCGACGAGCTGAATCTCGCCTCTCAGCGGGTGGCCGAGAAGGCCGGCTTCAGACGGGAGGGCGTCCTGCGCGCGTCCCAGCTCAGCGTCCGGCACGGCCGGCGCATCGACTTCGTCATGTACTCGCTCCTGCCCGGCGACTGACGTCAGATCTGCCAGGCCGCGTCCCGCAGGACCGGGATTCGTTCCCCGTCCGCGGTGACGCCGGTCACGTCGACCTCTGGTGAGCCGACCATGAAGTCGACGTGGATCGCCGAGCGGTTGAGCCGGTCGCGGTCCTCGTCCCCGACCGCGGAGTCGTACGCAGACCCGAGGGCCATGTGCGAGGCCGCGTTCTCGTCGAGCAGGGTGTCGTAGAAGACGGTGTCGAGCGGGCCGATTCGGCCTTGCCCGTCGACGAGCGCGAGCTCGCCCAGTCGGGCCGCACCGTCGTCCTGCTTGATGAGCGTGCGCAGGATCTCCGCCCCGGAGCCGGCGTCGAGCTCCACGGCGCGGCCGCCCTCGAAGCGAACGGTGAGGCCGTCGATGATGCGCCCCTGGGAGTACAGGGGCTTCGTCGACGTGACGTGGCCGTCCACCCGCTCGGGGTCGGGAGAGGTGAAGATCTCCTCCGTCGGCAGGTTCGCCATGTGGGGAATGCCGTCCACGGTCTCTTCCCCGCCTCCGACCCACTTCGACGTCGGCAGGAGCCCGATCGTGAGATCGGTGCCGGGGCCCTCGAGGTGGAAGGCGTCGAAGCGCCTCTCGGTGAGACGCTGCGCGACGCCCTTCAGCGCGGCGCTGCGCTCGCGCCACGCCGTCTCGGGATCGTCCACGTCGAGCCGGCAGATGTGGAAGATCTCGTCCCAGAGCCTGTCCAGTGCCGCCGTGGGCTCGAGGTCCGGGTGGACGAGCTTCGCCCAGGCAGGGGTCGGACACGGTGCGATGCACCAGTTGACAGTGCGGTCGTTGATCACCGTCGTCCATTCCTTCACGCGCGGGAACACGTCGCGGGCGAGGCGCTCGGGATCGAGATCGTCGTAGAGGTGCGGCTCGGTCAGGCCGCTGAGGGAGATCGTCGCGCCGCGTTCCTCGCCGAGCCGAAGCGCGCGCTCCCCGTACCACGGCGGCACGTAGTCGAGCACACCGTCGGGGGCGTACTGGACACGCGCGCGCTTGAGATGCGGGTCCCAGTAGGAGACGTCCACGAACTTCGCGCCGCGGCGATAGCAGCTCGCTGTGACCGCGCGCGTGAGCTCCTCCTTGCCGATCGAGGTCCCGATCTCGACGACCTGGCCGTCCTGCACGTTGGCGCCGAAGTTGACGATCAGGTCGGCAAGGCGCTCGAGGTGGGCGTGCATAGGGAGGCGATGCTAGCTACGCCGCGAATGGCTCCGCGTGGAAACGCAGCGTGCGATCGACCGGTTCATCGCCTCCCCGGGGCTCGGCGAATCGACCCGGCGAGGCTATCGCGGCGACGTCGAGGAGTTCGGGCGCTGGCTCGGGCTGCGCGGAGTTGACGTGTCCGAAGTAGACGTGCGAGTGCTTTCCGAGTACGCGGCCGAACTGGGCCGCGCGCGGCCGCGCAAGCTCGCTCCGGCGACGATCGCCCGGAAGCTGGCCGCGGTTCGGAGCTTCCTTCGCTACACGGTGGGCGCCGCGCAGGTGCCCGACGCGTCGCTGGCACCCCGGCGTCCGCGACGCTTGCCGAACACTCCGAAGCAGGAGGACGTGGAGGCGGCGCTGGCCGCCCTCGAAGGTGACGGCCCGCTGGCGTTGCGGAACCGGGCGCTCGTGGAGCTCGTGTACTCCGCCGGCCTCCGCAGCGCCGAGGCGGTCGGGCTCGAGCTCGGCGACGTCGACTTCGACCGGGAGCAGATCCACGTCCGCGGCAAAGGCGGGAAGGAGCGGATCGTTCCTCTCGGCGAGGAAGCCGGGCATCTCCTGGCCTGGTATCTCCACGAGGCGCGGCCGCAGCTCGTGCGCGGCCCCGAGAACGCCGTGTTCCTTTCAACGCGGGGGCGCCGGCTGGACACGTCGACGCTTCGGCGCATCTTCGCGAACCCGCACCGACTTCGTCACGCGTTTGCCACACATTTGCTCGAGGGCGGGGCCGACCTGCGGACGATCCAGGATCTGCTCGGCCACAGCTCTCTGTCGACGACCCAGCTCTACAGCCATGTGGACGGGCGACGGTTGCGTCGCGTCTACGACCGGGCGCACCCGCGCAGCTGACGTCGCTTCGGGGCTGGTCCCGGGGTCTGACCCCGGTTTTCGCGCCGAAACAGTGACATTTCGTCACCAGGGCGAACGGGCCGTTGCGGCAGGCGAATGCTCCCTGCCAGCGAAGTCCCCCTGCGTGTCGACGCCTGC
>DATDDZ010000346.1:0-3775 GCA_036523555.1 Gaiellaceae bacterium | reverse complement strand
TCGGCAGAGCGGCACGCGCACGCTCGATATCCGATACACGCAGGGCGACGTGCTTGAACGCACCAAGCTCTCGCGGCGGGTCTGCGGCGAAGAGCGTCAGCTTCCCGCGGCGCGCATCCGACCCGACGAGCGTGAAAGCGTCCTGCTCGTCGATCACGTGCATGCCGACGTGCGCAGTGAGAAAGTCGACGATCGGCTTTCGGTCGGCGACCCAGAACGCGACGTGATCCAAGGTCTTCGGATCCACGCCGCCCAGAGTACCTGTGGCCATGACTCCTACCGCTTGCGCGCGTCCACTGCCCGCTGAAGCTGCTGCTTGGTCATCCGAGAGCGGCCGCGGACGTTCATCCGCTTCGCCTCGTTGTACAGCTGCTCCTTTGTCCGTCCTTTCGCCCTGCGCGTGCCCGACCGGAGCCCGCCGCGGCGACCGGAGGAGATGTCCCGGGTCGACGCTCGCGATCCACTGCTTTTCGTCTCCCCCGCGCGGGCGCGCTCCTTGTTCACGGTGCGGGCGGCGATCTCCTTCGCCCGCTTCTGAGAACGGCCGTGCTCTCGCTCCGATTCGGCGATGTGCTCGTACTGACGCTCACGCTTGTTGCTCCATGCTTTCGGCATGTGAAGAACCTCCTCGTCGATTTGAACGAAGGAGGCGGTACCCGTTTTCGCAGGACTTATTCGAGGGGAGGGTTCTGGACGTTGTGCTCGGTCGCGTATTCATCGGTGAGCTTGTTCACGACCTCGAACCCGTCGCCGTACGCGTAGTTGATCTTCACGAACGGCTCCCACTTGTCCGGGAGTGCGTCCTCGGGGAAGATCGCCTCGACCGGACACTCCGGTTCGCACGCCCCGCAGTCAATACATTCCTCCGGATCGATCACGAGGATGCGCTCCGCCTGATGGATGCAGTCGACAGGGCAGACGTCGACGCAGGAGAGGTCCTTGATGTCGATGCAGGGCTCGGCGATGATGTACGTCACTGGCGCTTCACTCTAACCACGGCGCCAGCCGACCGGTTGCGTGACCGCATGTCGCATCGGTCACGTTTCACTCGGCGGTCGCGATGAGGTCCTCGACGACCTGCGGCGCGCGCTCGTGGAGCGCGTTCTTGACGAGCACCTGGTCGAAGCCCGCCTCGTGGGCGCGCCTCAGGCCCGCCGTGTCGGTGTGCCCGCCGAAACCGAGGATCGGGACCTCGGGATACGAGTCGGCGACATCCTGAGGGTCGACGCGGCTGATGTCGGCGATCACGAGCTCCGGCCAGTCGGCGCTGTCGCTGGTCACGAAATGATGACCAGGCAGGAGCGCCTCCAGCTTCCCCCTGAAAAAAACATCGACCCCACAGAGCAGGATCGTGGCCACGGCGCGGAGGGTACCGCCGCAGGCGCCTCCTGTTCAAGCCCTGGTGCTTGCTAGGGTCGCCGGCATGGCGAAGGGGGAGTTCGTCACCGTCGCTCGTGCCGTGGAGATCGCTCCCGGGTCGATCCGCACCGTCGAGGCCGGCGACGAGAAGATCGCGCTCGCACATTGCGCGGGTGGTTTCTACGCGATCCAGAATGCCTGCCTCCATCTCGAAGGGCCGTTGGGGCAGGGCCGGCTGGAGGGGTGCGTGCTCAGCTGCCCGTGGCACGGCTGGCAGTACGACGTACGGACGGGCCAGAACGAGTTCGACCTCGCGATCCAGCTGCGAACGTATGACGTCCAGGTCGAAGACGGTGAGGTCCGCGTCCGCGTTCCGTAGAGGGCTCGAGCTGATCAAGGCCGGCGAGTACTTCGCCGCGCACGAGGAGCTCGAGGAGGCCTGGCGCTCCGCGCCTCCCGAGGAGCGCGATTTCTACCAGGGGCTCGTTCATGTCGCCGTGGCCTGGTACCAGGCGGGCCGCGGGCGAAGGATCGGCACCGAGCGACAGCTGGAGAAGGCGACCCGAAGGCTTCGGCCGTTCGCGCCCGAGCATCGCGGTGTCGACGTCGCGGCACTGGTCGACCAGCTCGTCGAGCTGAGAGAGCGCGGGTCGCTCGACCTGCCGCCGCCCGACCTTCGCACATCGAATACGCTCGCGGCCTCGTGAGCGACTTCGGGAAGGCAATCGCGTCCGCGTATGCGGTTCAAGGCCTGTCGGTCGAGCTAGGCAAGGGCGTCCTGAAGGGGACGCTCGAGCCCGAGGCCGACGTTCGCTTCCCGCTCAGGATGGCCAACAGGCACGGCCTGATCGCCGGCGCCACCGGAACCGGGAAGACACGAACGCTCCAGCTCATCGCCGAGCAGCTCTCGGAGCAGGGCGTGCCCGTCTTCGCCGCCGACGTGAAGGGCGACGTCTCGGGCGTGGCGATGCCCGGCGACGCAGCGGGCCCCGCAGCCACGCGCGCGGCAGACCTCGGCATGCAGTTCACTCCGACGGGATTCCCGACCGAGTATCTCTCGCTCGGCGGGATCGGCCCGGGTGTTCCGATCCGGGCGACCGTCTCCGAGTTCGGGCCGCAGCTGCTCGCGAAGGTGCTCGACGCGAACGAGACACAGGAGCAGAGCCTCTCGCTCGTGTTCCGGTATGCCGACACGAAGGGCCTGCCGCTCCTCGACCTCGCGGATCTCCGCGCGCTGCTCACGTTTCTCGACTCGGATCAGGGCAAGGCCGAGCTCACTGGGATCGGCGGCGTCTCCTCACAGACGATCGGCGTCCTGCTGCGCTCCCTCGTCGGGCTCGAGGACGGCGGCGGGACGGAGCTGTTCGGCGAGCCGAAGTTCGACGTCAACGACCTGCTCCGGACGGCGCCGGACGGGCGAGGCGTAATCTCCTGCCTCGAGCTCCCGGCCGTGCAGGACAAGCCGAAGCTCTTCTCGACGGCACTCATGTGGCTACTCGCCGAGCTGTTCGAGGCGCTGCCGGAGGTCGGGGATCTCGACAAGCCCAAGCTCGTGTTCTTCTTCGACGAGGCGCATCTGCTCTTCGACGCGGCGACGAAGGCGTTCCTCGACTCGGTGACCCAGACGGTACGGCTGATCCGGTCGAAGGGCGTCGGCGTGTTCTTCATCACGCAGACGCCGAAGGACATCCATGAGGACGTCCTCGCACAGCTCGGCAACCGCGTCCAGCACGCGCTGCGCGCCTTTACCCCCGACGACGAGAAAGCGCTGCGCGCGACCGTCCGCACGTTCCCCAAGTCGGACTACTACAACCTGGAGGAGCTGCTCACCCAGCTCGGGACCGGTGAAGCGGCGGTCACGATCCTCTCGGAGAGCGGCGTGCCCACTCCGGTCGTCGACACGAAGCTCTGCGCTCCGCGTTCACGCATGGCGGCGGCCGACAATGTCGCCGCCGCGGCCGCAGCGTCGTCGCTGGCCGCGAAGTATGCGACGCGCGTCGACAACCAGAGCGCGCGCGAGATGCTCGCGGCTCGCGTCGCGACACCCACACCCACCGCAGCCGACAAGCCGCCGCTCGTGACCGAGGAGCACCGGAAGGCGGCGAAGGCGTCAGCGGGAGGCGCCGGCGCGATCGGCGACTTCCTCGGCTCCCGCGAAGGAAAGACGCTGCAGCGGGAAGTGATCCGAGGCGTCTTCGGCCTTCTGCGCACGCGTCTCTAGAGCGAGCCGAGCCCGATCAGGTCGAGCGCCCGGTTGACCGCGACGCGCAGCCACCAGTCACGGTCGAAGAAGAGCAGCAGGCCGAGGGCGACGAGAACGGTGCCGCTGACCCGCTGGATCAGAAGGTAGTGGTCGCGTAGCCACCGGAACACCGTCATCGTCCGCGTGAAGGCGATTCCGGCAAGCAGGAACGCG
>DATDDZ010000345.1:0-11444 GCA_036523555.1 Gaiellaceae bacterium | reverse complement strand
GCGCCGACGAGGAGCACGTCGTGCTTGGCCTCCATACGGAGGACGCTATCGAAGGAATCCGCTGCTCCGCGGAGGAACCTCTCGGGCGACCCGGGCGACGAGCGGGAGCCGTCCCCCTCGGCTCCCGCTCGCTCCTCTCCGCCCTAGCCGACCTCCAAGCGAACGTGTCTAGGCATTTACCTTCGCCTGCCAGCCGTAGGGCGCCGCGCTGCAGTCGTAGTGCGTTCCCTGATAGTCGAACGAGAAGCGGGTGAGAGTCAGCGTCCCGGTTGCGTTGCCGGCCGTATCGAGCTTGCCGTTGACCGTATAGCTCGTCGTGACGTTCGTTAGTGCGGAGCCGCTACCGGTCTGAAGGCCTCCGTTGTAGGTGTACGAGAAGGTGAGGTCCGCCTGGATCGGCGTCGAGCCGCTGAACGAGAGCCCGAGGCCGTTGATCCCGACGTTCCCGCACGTGACGTCCGAGGTCGTGGCGAAGTTCGCGGCTCGAACGCCGTCCGGGGTGACGTCGAAGCAGATGCTCTTGCCCTGATTCGTGAATCCGCAGTAGTGACCACTTACCGCGTGCGGCGCTGCCGGCGGCGATGGAGCAGGCGGAGGGGGAGGAGCGGGCGGCGCTTCGGCCGGCAACCCCTTGACGACTTCACAATCAGCGCCCACCGTGTCCGTCTCGTCGGCGACGGCCGTGTCCTTGCCGGCGCCACAGCGGAGCTTGTCCGCGCCTTTGCCACCGACGAGTTTGTCGTTTCCGGGCCCGCCGTTGAGCACGTCGTTCCCGGCGAGACCCATCAGGGTGTCGTTGCCGCCCCGGCCGTCGATGACGTCGGCTTTCGAAGTTCCCTTCAGCACGTCGCCCCTGGAAGTGCCGACGACGTGGCCCTCCGCCCGCGCCCACACGCCCGCGGCGAGGCCGAGACTCAGAGCTGTGATCCCGACGAGTAGAAAGAGTCTGCGCATCCCTGTACCTCCTTTGGGATGAGTCTGCGCCGTGCCGCTAACCCGGGTCTAATCGGGACGGAGGCGCTCGCCAGGGAGCGCCCCCGTCTTCCTCCTACGGAGCCTCCACACGGAGGGTGAACCGCGCGGCCGCCCCGCCGCGAGCGACGCGCACCCTTACCGAGCGCTCCCCGCAGACGCGGTACGCGATCGACTTGCCCCCGGATGTGCTCCAGGTGCCGTTCGCGAGCACGGTCCGTCCGTCGCCCGATAGGAGTGTCACGCCGTCTGCTCCGCCTCCGGGAGTAGTGACGCGGAGGAGGAGATCCCCGTCGAGCGGCGTGGCGACCATCGTGGTCCATGTGCGGCTCCGGCGAAGGAACTTGGCCTGGATCTTGCGCTCCGGCGGCGCCGTCCACGGGTGCAGTACGTCCTCCCGCACGGCCGCAAGCGTCTCGGCCGTCGGACGGAAGCTGTCATCCAGGATCGGCCAGTCGTAACCGACGGCCGTGCCGTTCGTCTCGATCAAGACGCGATACGACTCGGCAAACGCCTCACCAGGGTTGAGCTCGTAGTTGAGCCCTTCATCGCCGGGGAAGGCCGTGCCGGCGCCGACACGGGAGCAGACGCCGACGGAGCTTGCCCACCGCTTCGTTCCCCAGTCGACCGCGAGCCACGGCGGGTTCATGCGGTTCGCGGCGATGTGGTGGCCGTACTCGTGGCGGGCGACGGTCTCGGCCGTGATCCCGAGGTTCGCCTCGCCCATCGTGACGAGATGGTTGGAGCCGTAGCAGCCGAATGCCTCGCCGCCGCAGATCTCCTCGACCTCGGAGAGTGGCGCGACGTACGCGTCGAGCAGGTCGAGCTCGGGACCGTGGACGAGCGACGTGAAGAAGTTCGTCCAACGCTGCTGCGCGCCCGGATCGGACGCATAGGCAGGCGAGATCGACAGCCTGAAGGCCGATCCCTCGCGCGACAGCCACTCGCGCGAGGCGAGGCGCCGGAGGCCGGCGGCGTCGAGCATGGTCGTGTGGATCAGGCCCGGCACGAATGCGGGGGCCGGCAGTGAACCGCCGGCCCCCGCGGAGGACGAGCTCGCCGCAGCCACGAAGGCTGCGGCGAGCAAGGCGACGAGCCCTCCCCTGGCTCGAGCCGCCATTCAGCGCACCTTGAAGGAGTAGGGGAACGCTTTCGTGGCGCCCTGGTAGACGACCGTGACCGTGACGCTGAGTGTCTTGCCACGAGCCTTTTTCTTCGGCACCTTGACCGTGCAACTGCCGGTTCCGGTGCCCACGAGCGTCTTCGCACCCAGCTTCGCCGTGCACGTGTAGCTCTCGGGGAGCAGAGGAGTTGCTGCAGCTCGACCGTCAGGCGGAAGATGAAGGGCAGTCGGAGTGACGACGAACTTCTTGCCCGCCTTCGGGCCGGTGGTCGGTTCTGTCTGCAGGTCGACCGAGTTGATCAGCGGGCCGTCCGAGTCGAGCGAGTAGTTGAACGCACCGTCGTTTGGAGCGTCGTCCCACTTCTTGCCCACCGAGTCGAAGGACTCGGCCCAGAAGTTGATGTCAGATGTGTTCCCGATCTCGCTCTTGTTCACCGAGATCGTGATCGCCTGCGAGCTTCCGAACACACGCACTGTCGCGAAGGGAGTGTCGACCCAGTCAACGCCGTTCCAGTGTTCGAAGTCGTAACCGTCGCTCCCGACCGCGAAGATGTAGTCGGCGCCGACGTCCATGATGTTCCCGGTCATGGGGTTGGCGTCGCTGTCGATGAAGAGCAAGAGCGGCACCGTGTCCGAGATGGCCAGGTTGCCTGTGAGCCGGAACGCGAGTTGGCCGCTGCTCTTGTCACCGGAGACGGTGAGACCGGTGATATCGCCGGCGGTCGCGTTGTCGCCCGCCGGATCGGTGTACGAGCCTGCCGGCGACGCCGCAGGAGCGAGGACGAGCATTGCTGCGATCGCTGCCGCGACAACCGGCCCGGCGCGCTTCAAGGCCGACGCCGCCCCCGGGCGACGAAGGCGGAAGTGCGTGGACATGGCTACCTCCTGTTCGATTGCCGTACAAGCGTCGCCGCCGCCTCTAACCCGGCTCTAACCGGCGGGACTGTTCGCGGCGTGTGACGAGTGGTACAAACCGGGAATCCCCGTTGAGTTCCGCGTTCTCGGCCCGCTTGCTGTCGTCGAGGACGGCAGAGCGATACCCCTGGACCGGCAGCGGCTCAGGGCGCTGCTCGCCTTCCTCCTCCTGCATGCGAACGAGGCCATCTCGAGCGACCGGCTGATCGACGAGGTTTGGGGCCCGGAGCCGCCGAAGACGGCAGGCGCCTCGCTCCAGAACTACGTCTCGCGGCTACGAAAGGCGATCGGCCTGGAGGCGCTCGTCTCGCAGCCACCCGGCTACGTCCTGCGCGTCGATCCCGAGCGGTTCGACCTTGCGCGCTTCGAGCGGCTGACGGCCGAGGCGCGGCACGGCTCCCCGGCCGAGCGCGCGGAGAAGCTGCGGGCTGCGCTCGCGCTCTGGCGCGGGCCTGCGCTGGAGGATCTCGCCTTCGAGCCGTTCGCTCGCGACGAGGTCGGTCGGCTCGAGGAGGCCCGCCTCGCTGCCCTGGAGGAGCGGATCGACGCGGAGCTCGAGCTCGGGACGGGCGGTGAGCTCGTCGGCGAGCTCGAGGAGCTCGTCGACAGCCATCCCCTGCGCGAGCGCTTCCGCGGCCAGCTGATGCGCGCGCTCTACCGGGCGGGCAGGCAGGCCGACGCCCTCGAGGCGTACCAGGACGCGCGCCGCGTGTTGCGGGAAGAGCTCGGCCTCGAGCCGAGCGAGGAACTGCGTCAGCTACAGCAGGCGATCCTGCGGCAGGACGACGCGCTCGGGGCTCGCCAGGACGGCACCGATGAGCGGGCGCCCGACCGGCGCACGGTCACGGTGCTCTTCTGTGACCTCGTCGACTCGTCGCGTCTCGCCGCCGGGCTCGACCCCGAGGTCTACCGGCAGGTGCTCTCTCGCTACTTCGACCTCGTGCGCGGGCCGATCGAGCGCCACGGTGGAACCGTTGAGAAGTTCATCGGCGACGCGGTGATGGCCGTGTTCGGCTTCCCTGACTTGCACGAGGACGATGCGCTCCGCGCCGTTCGCGCGGCCGCCGAGGCTCAGGAGGCGCTCCGCAGCGAGGACTGGGACGTCCAGCTTGCCGCCCGCATCGGCGTCAGCACGGGAGAGGTGCACGTGCTCTCCAAACCGGGCGAAGACCTGCACCTGTCGGGAGCGGCCGGGAGCATCGCGTCGCGGCTCGAGAAGCGCGCGCCGGCCGGTGGGATCCTGCTAAGCGCAGAGACGCACCAGCTCGCGCGCGACGCGGTTCGCGCCGAGCCCGTCGACGAAGCGTGGCGAGTACAGGAGGTCCTTCCAGCCGCGCCTGCGTACGCGCGCCGCCTCGATGCGGCGCTCATCGGCCGTGGGGACGAGCTCGACCGCCTCCGAGCCACGTATGCACGCGCACGCGACGAGAAGCACTGCCACGTCGTCACGGTCGTCGGAGAGGCGGGAATCGGCAAGACGCGGCTCGCACGCGAGCTTCTGTCTGTCGTCCACGACGAGGCGGAGGTGCTCGTCGGACGCTGCGCGTCGTACGGCGAGGGCGCCACCTACTTGCCGGTCGCGGAGATCGTGCGCGCCGCCGCCGAGGAGGAGTCGCTCGCCGGAGTGCACGCGCTGCTCGAGGGCGAGGAGGACGCCGACGCGGTCGCCCAGCGCGTCGCGGAGCTCACGGGCATCGCCGAGGCTCCGGCTGCGCCCGGAGAAGCGCTGTGGGCCGTCCGCCGCCTGCTGGAGTCGATGGCCCGCGAGCGGCCGCTCGTCGTCGTGTTCGACGACATCCACTGGGCGGAGCCGACGCTCCTCGACTTGATCCAGTACCTCGGCGAATGGGCCGAAGGCCCGATCCTCGTCGTCTGCCTTGCGCGCCGCGAGCTGCTGGAGGCGCGCCCCGGCTGGGGCGGGCCGACGTCGACGGGATTCCTGGTCGAGCTCGACCCGCTTCCGGCGGAGGCGCTCGGCAAGCTCGTCGAAAGGCTCGCAGTCGAGCCGATCGCTCCCGAGGTTCGGGAACGGATCGTGGAGCACGCGGGCGGCAATCCCCTCTTCGCCGAGCAGCTTGTCGCCGTCGCCGCGGAGGCGCCGGCACTCGCAGCCGATAAGCCGCCGGCAACGCTGGAGGCACTCCTTGCCAGCCGCCTCCACCGCCTCGACTCGCGTGAGCTTCAGGTTCTGCGTCGGGCAGCGGTCGTCGGGCGCCGTTTCACGCGCGCCGAACTCGATGACCTCGCGGCCGGCGAAGACCCGGCGCGGGAACTGGCAGGCCTCACGGAGCGAGGCTTCCTCCATCCCGCGCAGGGTCTCTTCCGCTTCCACCACGTGCTGGTCCGCGACGTCGCGTACCGCGGCATCCCGAAGGGAGAGCGCGCGGAGCTGCACGAGCTAGCCGCCCGCGGCCTCGACCGTCGCGACGGAGCCGACGAGCTCGTCGGGTACCACTTCGAGCAGGCGTACCGCTATCTGACTGAGCTCGCGCGGCCTGACGACCACGCGCGCGAGCTCGCGCAAGAAGGCGGCGAGCGGCTCGGGCGTGCGGGCATTCGCGCGTGGAGGCGCGCCGACGCGCCCGCTGCAGTGAACTTGCTGAGTCGCGCGACGACTCTGCTCTCGGAGAGCGCGGCGAAGCGCGAGCTTTTGGCCGAATTGGGAGTAGCACTACGAATGCGTGGCGAGCTCGATCGAGCTCAGGACGTTCTGCGGTCCGCAGTAGACTCGGCCGTCGCTGCCTCCGATAGGCGACTCGAGCTTCGTGCGAAGCTCGAGTCGATCTTCGTCGAGTCTCTCGTCGATCCTGAGAAGACACCTGAACTGGTTCCCCTGGCGTCGGCGGCAATTCCCGTATTCGAGTCGTACAGAGATCACCGCGCGTTGGGAAGGGCATGGATGCTGCTCGGCCATGTTCGCGGAGCATTCGCATGCGAGTTAGAGGCGTGCGCCGAAGCATCTGCGAGGGCCGCGAGGCATTACCGAGAAGCGGGCTGGTCTGCGGCTACGTGTTTGGGCAACCTCGCCGCAGCGCTTCACGACGGTCCGCTGCCGGTTGCTGTCGCGATCGCGCAGTGTGAGGAGCTCCTTGCTGAGCATGCCGACGACCGCGCGAGCCAGGCCAATGTCCTTCTTTGGCTCGGAGGGCTCGAAGGAATGCGTGGGCGGTTTGAGATCGGCCAGACCTCTGTCGCACGAGCGAAGGTGATCTTCGAGGAGCTCGGAGGCGTAGTCACGCTCGGCGGCTGCGGGGGTGTTGAAGCCGCGATAGAGCTGCTCGCAGACCGGATCGATGCAGCCGAGGAAGCGCTGCGGATGAGCTGTGGGATCTACGAACGCCTACAGGAGCATGCCCTTCTGTCGACGCGTGCCGCACAGCTCTCAGACGTCCTCTACCTCAAGGCGCAGTTCGACGAGTCTGAACACTGGATGCGGCTGTCACAGACGTATGCCGCGGCTTTGGACATCGATGCTCAGTCATCCTGGCGAACGGTTGCCGCGAAGCTCTACGCGCGAAACGGAGACTCCAAGCGAGCGGCGCTTCTATCGAGGGAAGCTCGCGCACTCACCGAGCAGACCGACGCGCTGAACCACCGCGCGAAGATCCTTGTCGATACGCATGAGGTCCACGCACTCGCCGGTCGCGCCGATCAGTCTCTTGTTGCCGCGCGGGAGGCACTCCGCCTCTACGAGCTGAAAGGAAACCTTGTCTCAGCTGAGCGGACCCGCGTGCTGCTGTTCTCTGCTGAGGCCGAGTAAGGCGAGGAGCCCCGCGGGGCTCCTCGTGATCGACCTGCACTGCTTACTGACAGCCGCCGCTACTACCGGTGCCACCGCACGCGACGGGCACGCTCGCACCGGAGCCGCTGAGGGCGATGCTCGTCAACGGGACGGCCGCCAGTGCAAGAACCGCCAGCGACGCCGCGAGCAGCTTCTTCGTCTTCGACATTCGAGTCACCTCCCTTCGCTTCGAGCCGTTGCGCACTCGGCTCCGAGCGTCGGGTGGGTCACTCACGGCGAACTACTGCGACGCCAACGGGCGACTAATGCGGTTCAGTTCATGGCGTCCACGCTAGGGACGCGACGCGCGCGAAACATCGGGGCGCGCATGGCACCGAGACCCGTGTGCTCCAGGGTCGTTCTCTCGGGTTAGCCCTGGGTTAGAGCGAGGTCCCAAGCTCGAAGGCACATGGACTTCCCCCTGCTGTTTCGGGGTTTACCCCGACCCCGCCGGAGAACGATTCCCGGGCTGGCCCGGTGGTCATCGGGGCGGCTCTGTGTGACGATTGGAACGTGCAGCGAACCGTGCTGATCGTCGACGACCATCCCGCTTTTCGGGCGTCGGCACGCACGTTGCTCGAGGACGAGGGCTACGAGGTCGTCGGCGAGGCGGAGGACGGCGAGTCGGGGCTCCAACTGGCCCTCACGCTCGAGCCGGACCTCGTCCTGCTGGACATCGCACTGCCCGACGTGAGCGGGCTCGAGGTAGCCGAACGCCTTGCGGACGCTCGCTCGAAGGTCCTCCTCACCTCGAGCCGGCGGTCGTCCGACCTGGGCCCCCGGCTCGGCAAGTCGAGCGCGCTCGGGTTCATCTCCAAGGACGACCTGTCCGGGGAGGCACTGGAACAGCTCCTGAAAGGACGGCAGTGAAGACGCTGCAGGTAGCGCTGCTGGTCGCTGGCGTCTGGCTCGGCGTCGCTGTCTACCACGTGCAGATCGACAACCTCAGCGGCTACACGACCCCGGCCCGCTCGTGGGCGATCGTCGTCGGCGCCTGGCTCTTTCTGTTCACGGGCACCTTCGCCTGGTTTCGTCGGCCGGCGAACCGCCTCGGACCACTCATGGCCGCGGCCGGACTCGCCCTGCTCCTGCGTCAGCTGCGCTACAGCCACGACTCGGCACTCTTCACGATCTTCTTCGTCGTCGGCGAGCTCGCCTACTGGGTTGTGGCAATGGCGGTGTTCGCATATCCGTCCGGCAGCGTGATCGACAAGGCCGAGCGCATCCTGATCAAGGTCGGTTTCGGCGTCACGTTCGCCTTCACGCTCGCGATCCTGCTGATTTACGACGGGAGCCGCCCGCTGAAGTTCTTCGACCCCTCACCGCGGAAGAGCGCGATTCTCGTGCACGGGAACGGCGACGGCGCGGTCGCGCTGCAGAAAGCCTTCGTCATCGTCGTCTGGGGCCTGCTCGCCGCCGCGGCTGTCGCGCTCATCGTCCGCAAGCTCGTGAGGGCGACGCCGCGTGCGCGCCGCGTCCTCGCGCCGCTCCTTGTCGCTGCAATCGCCGTCGCGCTGCGAGCGGTGTTCGAGAGCGTCTTCACGTTCGTCCACCGACCTAGCGCGATCCTCTACGACTATCTCTTCTGGTGGCAGATCGCCGCGTTCGTCGCGCTGCCTCTTGCACTTCTGTTCGGCCTGCTGCGAACTCGGCTCGCGCGGGCCAGCATCGGAGATCTCGTGCTCGAGCTCGAGCGCACGCCTCCGCAAAGCATCGGTGCCGCCTTGGCGCGGGCACTCGGGGACAGGACAGTGGAGGTTCTCTACTGGCTCCCGGAACGAAGCGGCTACGTCGATACGTCGGGCCGACCCGCCGAGTTGCCCAAGTACGCCGACCGAGCCGTGACGCGACTCAAGCACGAGGGCGAGCCGCTCGCTGCGCTCGTGCACGATCCTTCCCTGCTGGACGAGCCCAGGCTCCTCGAGGCGGCCGGCGCCGCCGCTCGGCTTGCGCTCGAGAACGCCCGGCTGCAGGCAGAGACGCGGGCGCAGCTCGAAGAAGTCCGTGGCTCGCGCGTGCGCATCGTCAACGCGGCCGACGAGGAACGGCGGCGCATCGAGCGCGACATCCACGACGGCGCACAGCAGCGCCTTGTCGCGCTGGCACTCCAGCTTCGGAGTGCGCAACGCCGGCTTCCCGAGGAGTCCGATCCCGAGGTCGATCGTCTACTCGCAGTGGCTGTCAGCGAGCTGCAGGTGGCCGTCGAGGAGCTCAGGGAGCTCGCGCGCGGCGTCCATCCCGCCATCCTCACGGAGGACGGCCTCGCCGCCGCATTGGACTCTCTCGTGAGCCGGTCTCCCTTTCCGATCGAGCTGGATGCCGACGAGGGCCGTCTGCCCGCGCCGGTCGAGGCGACCGCGTACTTCGTCGCGTGCGAGGCACTCGCGAACGTCGTCAAGCACGCGGGCGCGTCGAACGCGAAGGTCACCGCTCACCAGCATGACGGCATGCTCGTGGTTGAGGTCTCGGACGACGGCATCGGCGGAGCGCGCGCGAACAACGGCTCCGGTTTGAGCGGCCTCGCCGACCGGGTCGAGGCACTCGGCGGCAAGCTTCGCGTCGAAAGCCCGCCCGGTGGGGGCACGCGAGTCGTCGGGGAGATCCCGTGCGCGTCGTAGTCGCGGAAGACTCTGTGCTCTTCCGCGAGGGATTGGTGCGCGTCCTCGGCGATGGCGGCTTCGAGGTCGTCGCTCAAGTCGGCGACGCCTCGGCGCTGCACCGCGCAGTCATCGCGGAGAAGCCCGACGTCGCCGTCGTCGACGTGCGGATGCCGCCGACTCAGACCGACGAGGGGACGAAGGCGGCGAAGGAGATCCGGGAGCGGCACCCGGAGGTCGCCCTCCTTCTCCTCTCGCAAGTGGTCGAGGCCAAGCACGCACTCGAGCTCTTCAGCGAGCAGCCGGAAGGATTCGGGTACCTGTTGAAGGACCGAGTGCTCGAGATCGACGACTTCCTCGACGCGGTCAAGCGTGTAGGGAAGGGCGGCAGCGCGATCGACCCGGAGGTGATTGCTCAGCTGTTCGGTCGGCGGCGCGCCCGCGATCCGCTCGCGGAGCTCAGCCCGCGCGAGCGAGAGGTGCTCGCACTTATGGCCGAGGGGCGCTCCAACCGCGGGATCTGCGAGAAGCTCGTGGTCAGCCCGAAGACCGTCGAAACCCACGTCAACGGCATCTTCACCAAGCTCGGCCTCGCGCCCGCCTCCGACGACCACCGCCGCGTCCTCGCCGTTCTCGCGTTCCTCCGCTCTTAAGGCCCTGAGCAGGAGGAATACGGCCTTAGCCGGGGTAAGATCCCCGAGTCCTGGCCGTTTGACGAAGGAGCGATTCAACGTGGCGAAGATGCTGTTCCGACTACCGCAGGCGAAGCGGGTGATCGAGAACCCGACCCCTGAGGAGGTCAAGGAGCTCGCCGCGAAGATGCCTACCGCCCGTCCGACGAAGTACGGAAACCTCAACGTTCAGACGAAGGTGCTGGCGCGCTCGAAGGGCTCGACGTTCCTCGTCACCGACGAGCCGGACGGGCAGAACCAGGCCGTCTCCACTGAGGCTGCGGCCGAATGGGCGGAGCGCCAAGACGAGTACATCGCCGGCCGGGAGATGGTCGTGATCGACGGCTACATCGGCCTCGACCCGGACTTCCGCACCCCAGCGCGTGTCTATGTCGAGGCCGCCAACGGCAACATCGCGGGCATGCAGCAGCAGCTCTTCTTCGGTCCGCCGGAGGAGGACTTCGAGCCCGAGCTGACCGTGGTCTACACGCCCAACCTGAAGGCGGAGGGCTTCCCGGACGACCGGCTGATCATGGTCGACCTGGAGCAGGGCGTCACGCGCGTCTTCAACTCCGACTACTTCGGCGAGTCGAAGAAGGGCAACCTCCGGATGTGGAACAAGCTCATCTACGACCAGGGCGGCCTGCCGCTCCACGCCGGCTGCAAGGTCATCCCGACGAACGACGGAGACAAGATCGGCTTGGCGGTCGGGCTCTCAGGGACGGGCAAGACCACGACGACGTTCACGAGGCAGAACGGCTCGCTGCCGGTGCAGGACGATTTCGTTGCCTGGATGCCGGACGGCCGCATCTACGTCACGGAGAACGGCTGCTTCGCCAAGACGTACGGGCTCAACCCCGAGGACGAGCCGACGGTGTACGGCGCTGTCACGCAGCCCGACTCGTACCTCGAGAACGTCTCGCAGAACGGCGACGACGTCGACTTCTACGACGAGAGCTACACGCAGAACGGACGCGCGACCTTCTCGTTCGACGTGATCGAGTCCGCCGCCGACCGCGAGATCGAGAGGCCCCATTTTCTCCTCATCCTCAACCGCAACGAGAACGTCATCCCTGCCGTCGCGAAGCTCGAGGGGCCGCAGGCGGCGGCCTACTTCATGCTCGGAGAGACGAAGGGAACGGCGGCCGGGGGCGCGGACGAGGTCGGGAAGTCTCTGCGCGTGCCGGGGACGAATCCGTTCTTCCCGCTGCCGCACGACCTGCAGGGCAACCGCTTCCTCGAGCTGCTCGACGAGCAACCGCTCGAGGTCTTTCTGATGAACACCGGTCGCGTCGGGGGCCCCGAGGAGGACGACCGATCGCGCAAGGTCCGGATCAAGCACTCGTCGGCGATCGTCAAGGGCGTCGCGGAGGGCACGATCGAGT
>DATDDZ010000344.1:0-2640 GCA_036523555.1 Gaiellaceae bacterium | reverse complement strand
AGCGCCGGGAGGAGCAGCGCCGCGTTCGGCCGGAGCACGAGCTCACGGTGTTGCGTGGCATAGCGCTCGGCGACGCGGCGGGCATCCGCCAGCTCGTCGAAGGAGCGTTCTTCGAAGCCGATCGAGAACGTGCGCAGCGGCTCCGAGCTCTCGTCCGCGGCGAGCGCCGCCAGGAGCGCCGAGTCGACGCCGCCGGAGAGCAGCACGCCGACCGGGACGTCGCTGACGAGATGCGCGCGCACGGAATCGCGCATCCGCGCGCGCAGCTCCTCGACGAGCTCGGCCTCCTCGTCGTCGCGCGTGTCGCTCGCCGCGACCGGGGCGGGGCGCGCGAACCGCTCGAGGCGGGCGCGGCCGCTTTCCCAGACGAGGACGTGGCCCGCCGCGAGCTTGCGGACCTCGCGAAAGATCGTCAGCGGCGCCGGAATGGAGTTGAAAGCGAGGAACGCCTCGAGCGCGTCGAGGTCGATCTTGCCGCGCGGCAGCGCCCGGAGCTCTGACGCGAATGCGAGCTCGCCCCCCTCCTCGCGGTAGTAGAGCGGCTTGATCCCGAACCGGTCCCGCGCGAGCAGGAGACGGCGCCGCGGAGCGTCCCAGATCGCGAGCGCGAACATCCCGCGCAGGCGGTCGGCGAAGTGGTCGCCGTGTTCTTCGTAGAGGTGGAGCAGGACTTCGGTGTCGCCGTGTGTCCGGAACCGGTGTCCGGCGCGCTCGAGGTCGCGCCGCAGCTCGCGGTAGTTGTAGATCTCCCCGTTCTGGACAACGTGGATCGTCCCGTCCTCGTTCGCGATCGGCTGGTCGCCGGTCTCGAGGTCGATGATGGAGAGCCGTCTGGCGGCCAGCCCGACGGAGCCGTTCGTGTACTCGCCGGCGCTGTCCGGTCCGCGGTGCACGAGCGTTCGGCTCATCGCCGCGATGCGCTCGGGATCGACGAGCCCGCTCGCTGACGCGATCCCGCAGATCCCGCACATGCGCAGCAGTGTAGGAGCGGCGTAGGCTCGCGGCGTGCACTTCGGCGTCCACGAGCAGCTGATCCTGATGGCCCTGCTGGCGGCGATCGCCGCCCTGATCGTCGCCGCCCCGATCCTGAGAGTGCCGTATCCGATCTTTCTCGTCGTCGGCGGCCTCGCGCTCGGCTTCGTGCCGGGAATTCCGACGCTCGAGCTCCCGCCCCAGGTCGTCCTCATCGCCGTCCTCCCGCCTTTGCTCTACTCGTCGGCCTTCTTCACGTCGCTGCGGGATCTACGTGCGAACGCGGTCCCGATCGGGATGCTCGCCATCGGGCTCGTGATTGCGACGATGACGGTTGTCGCCGTCGTCGCGCACGAGTGGGTCGACGGCATGTCCTGGAGCGCTGCGTTCGTGCTCGGCGCGATCGTCTCACCGACGGATCCGATCGCGGCGACCGCGATCATGCGGCGGCTCGGTGTTCCACGCCGCGTCGTCACGGTTGTCGAGGGCGAGTCGCTCGTGAACGACGGGACGGCGCTCGTCCTCCTTCGCGTCGCCGTGACCGCCGCGGTCACCGGCGCCTTCTCCTTCTGGAGCGCGTCGTGGCACTTCCTCTGGGCTGTCGTCGGCGGGGTCGGCATCGGGCTCGTGGTCGGCTTTCTCGTCGCCTCCGTGCGGCGCCGGCTGGACAACCCGCCGGTCGAGGTGACGATCGCGCTGATGACGGGCTACTTCGCGTTCATTCCCGCGAACGCCGTGGACGCGTCCGGCGTCCTCGCGGTCGTGACCGCAGGTGTGTATCTCGGCTGGCGCACGCCCCAGCTGACGTCGGTTCAGACGCGGCTGCAGGGCGTTGCGGTCTTCGAGATTCTCGCCTTCGTCCTCAATGCGCTCGTGTTCGCGCTCGTCGGCCTCCAGCTCTCGCACATCCTCGACGTCCTGACGGGAGTCTCCACCGGCTCGTTGATCTGGTGGGGCTTCCTCGTCACTGCCGCGGTGATCGTGTCCAGGCTCGTCTGGGGGCCGATCCTGACGTTGCTCCCCAAGCTGCTCTTTCCGCGGTTGCGCCACGGACGGATCACGGCCGGCCAGCCCGCGGTGGTCGCCTGGTCCGGCATGCGCGGCTCGGTCTCACTCGCCGCGGCCCTCGCGATCCCCCTGACGACCCATGCAGGCAAGGCGTTTCCCCAGCGAGACCTGATCATCTTCCTCACCTTCTGCGTCATCCTTGGGACGCTGGTGCTCCAGGGTCTGACCCTGCCCTCCGTGATACGTGCCTTCCGCGTCGAGCCCGACGGCCTCGACGAGCAGGAGGACGCCCAGGCGCGCATCGCTGCGGCGGATGCCGCGCTCGCCAGGCTCGAGGAGCTCACGGGTGAGGACTGGGTGCGCGACGACACCGCGGAGCGCATGCGAGGCCTTTACGGGTTCCGCCGGAACAGATTCGCGTCGAGGCTCGACGACGGAGACGACGGGCGCATCGAGGAGCGGTCGCAGAGCTATCAGCGTCTGCGTCGGGAGCTGCTCGAGGCCGAACGCGCGGCAATCGTCGATCTCCGCCGGCAGGGCGTGATCAGCACCGATGTCGAGCGCCGGCTCCACCGCGATCTCGATCTCGAAGACGCGCGGCTCGAGATCTAGCGGCCGGCGGGGCCGCCGCGGAGCGACTGGCGCAGCACGCGCCAGGCC
>DATDDZ010000343.1:0-2050 GCA_036523555.1 Gaiellaceae bacterium | reverse complement strand
GAGGTCGCGCAACACGAGCATGTAGAGCGGGATCTGCAACCGTTTCTCCTGCTCGATCTGGGCGGCGGAGTGTGCGTACTTGCCGGCCTTGTAGTCCTGGACGATCCCGCGCGCGCTGAACGGGTCGAGGTCGATGCGGTCGATCTTGCCCGACAGCGTCATCCCCTCGGCCAGCTCGAGGCCGCGCTGGAGCTCGGGCGCGGCGCGCTCCGAGCCGAAGAGGACCTCGAACCGGCGCGGGACGAGCTGCGCCCCCGCCGCGACGTCCTCGCGCACGAATGCCTCGAGGTCGCGCCACAGGCCGTGCTTCAGCTCACGCTTTTGCAGGTCGGTGAGCTCCACCCGGACTCCTTCGATCGCCTCGTCGAGACAGGAGCGCAGGAACCGGACGCCGTCCTCGATCCGTCCTTCGTCGAGCTGCTCGACGCCGAGCTCTCTCGGGAGGCGGGAGTAGAAGCGAAAGAGCGCCTGGTGCGCGACCGACCCACGAAGCCGGGCGTCCACGCGGGCATCGATGCTCTTCGGGTCGATCAGCCGCTCGAGGAACCAGATCGATGAGCAGTCTGCGAAGCGCTCGAGCTCGGTCACGCCGAACGTGCCGCGGGCGCGAAGCTCCGCGAGAACCTGCGGCTGGGTGAGCTTCGTCGGGCGCTCGAACGCGCGCAACGCGCGCGCGAGGCGCCGTTCCCATCCGTTCGCCGCCGCGATCGCCTCGGCTGCGGCGCGGTCGTCAGCGGCGCGGGCGGCCACTGACCGGAGGCGCTCGCGCTCGCTCGGCGCGGTCTCCAGCGGCCAGGTGAGCTCCGACAGGGGCCTGCGGCGGGTCCAGCGGACGACGTCGTCGCGCGGAAACAGCGCCTGCGCCTCGTCCCAGAACGGGCTCGGCGCCCTCGGGCTGCCCTCGTCGTTCGCCGCCTCGCGCACGAGATACACCCGCTTCGTCGCCCGGGTACACGCGGCGTAGAAGAGGTAGCGGTCGCGGGCGACCTGATCAGGCCGCACCAGGCGCGCACGCGAGCGCTCCTCGAGCGCGCGCCTCGCGTCGTCGCCCAGGAAGGGAGACTCGTGGCCGCGCCGCGGCAGGCTCCCCTCCTCGAGACCGAGCACGAAGACGTTCTCGAACAGCCGGGTCCTCGCACGCATGAGATCGAGCACCGCGATTCGCCCCGCTTCGCCGGCGGACGAGCGGCGCACATCCGTGTGCTCGAGCGCCGCGACGATCTCCTCCCCCGCGAGGGCACCGTCGAGCCGGCTCCAGCCGCGCAGCTCGTCGAGGATGCCGGCGACGGCCTCGTACGCCCTGAGGTCCTCGCGCGACGAATCGCCCACGGGCGGCGCCTCCAGGCCGTACCCCGCGCGCAGCATCGACCCGGCGAGCTCCGCGACGGCCTCGACAGGCACGCCGGACCGCAGCCGCTCCAGCACGGCGAGGGGCTGTCCGTCCCGCAGGCGGATCGTCTCTTCCTCGACGCGCGCAGGCGCTTCGATCGCGCGGCCCCTCAGCCGCCCCTCGAGAAAGTCCACGTTCTGGCGCGTCAGTGACGAGTACGGCGACCGGAGGAAGGCGTAGAGATCGGCCCGGTCACCGCCCAGCCAGGCAAAGCGGAGGACGCTCAAGAGAGCGCGGCCGAAGGCGGTCGTGTCCAGGCGCGTCCGCGACTCGACCGCATAAGGGATTCCGAGCGTCCCGAGAACCGTCTCGAGCGGCGATTGCCAACGCTCGAGGCTCGGGCAGACGATCGCGATCTGCTCGGGCGCCGCGCCAGAGGAGATCAGAGCGAGCAGCTCCTCCCCGACCAGCTCGAGCACACCGCGGGCTCCCGCCGCCTCGAAGAAGCGGATGGAACCGTCGATCGGCGGCGGCCCGGAACGGCTCTCGGAGAAGAGGAAGCGCTCCAGATGCGCAAGAGCGGGCTCGGCGATCCGGTCGTGCCGGGGCGGCAGCTCCTCGATGCGGCCGTCCGCCAGGGCCGACAGGTCGTCCATCGTCCGTCGCAGGGAGGCGAAGACGGGGCGGCCGGGCTCGTAGGGCATGGAGACGGTGACCTCA
>DATDDZ010000342.1:0-16043 GCA_036523555.1 Gaiellaceae bacterium | reverse complement strand
TCGCCGGCCTGGTTCGGCGGACGCTGGCGGTACCCTCGAAGGCGTGACCCGACCCGGTGAGATCGTCTCCGACCACGCCTCCAGGACCTTCAAGGTCTACCCGCGCGAGGCCCGCCGACTGAAGGACGCCGTCGTCGCGCGACGCCGGTCGCGCGCGACCGAAGTCGCCGCGCTGCGAGACGTCTCCTTCCGGATCGGGCCCGGCAGCGCGGTCGGTCTCGTCGGTCGCAACGGCTCGGGCAAGACGACCCTCCTCCGGCTCATCTCCGGGATCATCCGGCCGACGTCGGGAACGGTCGACGTCGGCGGGCGTGTGGGCTCGCTGCTCGAGCTCGGCGCGGGCTTTCATCCGGACTTGACCGGGCGTGAGAACGTCTTCCTCAACGGCTCGATCCACGGGCTCAAGCGTGCATACGTGCGCGAGCAGCTCGACGAGATCGTCGCCTTCGCAGGGCTCGAGGAGTTCATCGACCTGCCGGTGCGCACGTACTCCTCGGGGATGTACATGCGTCTCGGCTTCGCGATCGCATCGCACATCGCCGCGGACGTCCTGCTCCTGGACGAAGTGTTCGCCGTCGGTGACGAGCAGTTCCAGCGCAAGTGCTTCGGCAAGATCTTCGAGTTCAAGCAGCGCGGCGGGACGATCGTGTTCGTCTCGCACGATGCGTCCGCCGTTGAGCGGCTCTGCGACCGCGCGGTTCTTCTGCGCGGCGGCGTCGTCGAGTACGACGGCCCGACGCACGACGCCATCGTGCGCTACCGGCAGCTCCTCGCGGGCGACCGCGACCCCGCCGAGCGCGGTGCCGGGCTCAAGGAGTGGGGGAGTGGAGAGGCCAGGATCGACGCCGTCGAGCTCCTCGGCCCGGACGGAGAGAGCCGCAGCCAGTTCCTCGCGGGCGAGCCGCTCGCGCTGCGTCTGCAGATCTCCGCGTCGAGCCCGATGCCACCGCCGCGGCTCTCCCTCGAGGTGCGTGACGCGTCCGGGCTGCTCGTCGCCGCGATCGGCCAGCAGGTCTCCGAGCTCGGCTGGCAGGACGGCACGACCGCGCTCAATGCTCGCTTCGAGGTCGATCAGCTGCCCCTCGCCGACGGCCGCTTCACGCTGAGGCTCGGGCTCGCCGACGAGTCGGGTGAGCGCCTCTACCACTGGCTCGACGACGCGCTCGACTTCGTGGTGTACCCCGGCGGCGACGAGCGCGGGGTCATCCGCCTCGAAGGCCGGTGGCTCGGGGAGGAAACTCGGACGCAGGCCGAAAGGGTGACGACGTGAGCTCGCGGACATGTCCCGATTGGCCGAAGCTGATGGAGTACGCGCCGGACCTGCAGTTCAAGCACTACACGGTCGCCGAGGCGAAGCTTCCCGGAGAGGCGCTGATGAACGTGCGCGACGTGCCGCTCAGCACGGTTGCGATCTGCTGCGACCTAGAGCGCCACGTCTTCTACGCCGCGCACACCGACCCGCAGGTCGGCGCGGCGCTACGCGAGACGCACTGGTTCGAGCTTGCGGAGTGGACCTCGAGCGGTCCCGGCAGCGCCGCGCTCGTCACACCGGAGTGACGAGGCTCTCTCCGCGCTCGTAGGCGAGGACGTTGTCGACGACGAGGCGCGTCATCGCCTCGCGCGCCTGCCGCGTCCCGCTGCCCAGGTGCGGCGCCAGGACGACGTTGTCCAGGGACAGGAGCTCTTCTGGAACCCGGGGCTCGCGCGTGAAGACGTCGAGGCCGGCGCGGATCCTCCCCGAGACGAGCTCCGCCACGAGCGCCGGCTCGTCGACGATCTCGCCGCGCGACGTGTTCACGAGGCACGTGCCGTCGCGCAGCAGCCCGAGGCGGCGCGCGTCGATCAGTCCGCGGGTCTCCGGGGTCAGCGGCGCGTGGAGCGTGACGATGTCGGCCTCGGCGAGCAAGTCGTCGAGCTCGCGGTGGTCGGCGAGATCGGTCTCCGCACGCCTTCGCTGCGTGTAGAGGACACGCAGCTCGAAGCCGCGCGCTCGTCGTGCCACGGCCTCTCCGATCCGCCCGAGGCCGACGATGCCGAGGGTCGCTCCTGTGAGCTCCTCCGCGAGCAGGCCGTCGGCCCATGACCCCGTCCATTCGCCGGCGCGGATGGTGCGATCGCCCTCGACCACGCGCCGTCGTGTGGCGAGGATGAGCGCGAACGTGAGGTCGGCGGTCGCCGCCGTGAGGACTCCCGGCGTGTTGGTCACGGAGATGCTCCGCCGCTTCAGCTCCTCGATCCCGAGCCGGTCGTAGCCGACCCCGAAGTTGGCGACGAGCCGCAGCGAGGGCAGTTGCTCCAGCGGCACCGGCTCGTTGGCGACGATCAGCGCCTCGATGCCGCGCTCGGAGTCGCGGAGCTCGGCGAGCGAACGGACCTCGACGTCCGCGAGCTCGTCGAAGGCCGGGCCTGGATACCGCCTCGTCGCGAGGACTTTCACCGGCGCGCGAGCACCTCGGTGAGCGGGTGCGTGTTGACGACGTTGGCCGCCGTTGCCCAGCCGCGCCTCGCCGTGTGCACGGCGAGGCGCATGTTGTCGAGGCCGCGCACCGAATGGGAGTCGGTCGAGACGACGATCGGGACGCCTGCTTCCAGTGCGAGCCGGATCTCCGGCCCGGAGAGGTCGAGCCGGTCGGGGAGCCCGTTCGTCTCGATCGCAACGCCCGTCTCGAGCGCGACCTCGAACGTGCGCTCGAGGTCGAGCTCGTTCGGGGGGCGGCGGTTGATCATCCGGCCCTTCGGATGGCTGAGCGCGCGGACCGCGGGATGCCGCATCGCCTCCGTCACCTTGCGTGTCAGCTTCTCGCGCGGCTCGCGCTGGCCGGCATGCAGGCTCAGCTGCACCCATTCGAGCTCCGCGAGCACCTCGTCGGGCAGGTCGAGCGTGCCGTCGCTACGGATGTCCACCTCGGTCCCGCGGAGAACCCGAAACGGCGCGAGCTCCTCGTTGACCCCGGCGATCTCCTCGGCCTGCCGGCGCAGGGCGTCCGCGTCGAGACCGGGGACGACCCGGACGTTGGGTGTGTGGTCGCAGATCGCCAGGTACTCGTAGCCGAGCTCGCGGGCGGCCGTGGCCATCTCGAGGATCGAGTTCTTACCGTCCGACCAGGTCGAGTGGACATGTAGATCGCCGCGGATGTCGTCGCGTGTCAGCAGGTTCGGAGGCTCGGCGCGGAACGGCGCCTCGCGGAGCTCGGGCGGGCACCAGGGGACTCCGAGCTGCGCGTAGACGGCGCGCTCGTCGGGCGCAGCGGGGAGATCGCCGAGCTCGTCGACGTATGCCCGCGAGCCGGTCGCGCGCACGAGCTCGGTCCCGAATCGCCCGGGCGCTGCGACGACGAGCTCGACCGCGACACCCTCGACGGTGACGCCGACCGCGCGCCTCGACTCGCGCTCGAGCACGGAGACGATCGCCGGCAGGCTCGCAAACCTGTCGAGAACCGGGCCCGGCCTGGCGGCGACGCAGACGACCGCGAGCTCGAAGGAGAGATCCGCCCAGCGACGTGGATCGCCGGCCACCTCGCCGCCGAGTGTGTCGGCGATCGGCTCGAGCAGCGCGCGCGCCTGGTTCAGCAGCAGCCCTTCGGCGGCGGCGCGCTCCGCTCGGCGTCGAGCGCGGCGAGGAGGCGCTGCTCCGTCTGCGGGCCGATCCGGGGGACCGACCGCAGCCTGCCGGCGCGAGCCGCTTCGCGGAACTCGTCGGCGGTCGAGACGTCGAGCGCTCGGCCGATCTCCAGCATGCGCTTCGGGCCGACGCCGAGGAGCCCTGCGAGCGCCAGCAGTTCCGGCCGCACGTCTCGCTGCAGCTCGTCGAGCTCGGCGAGGCGCCCGGTCTCGACGAGCTCCTGCAGGCGCGACGCGATCCGGGGCCCAACGCCGCGGAGCTCCTGCACCCGTCCTGACGCGACGAGCTCGGCGACCGGCGCCTCCGTCCCACCGATCGTCTCGGCGGCTCGCCGGTAGGCCCGCGACGTGTAGAAGCTCGAGCCGTTGAGGTCGAGCAGGGCGGCAAAGGCCTCGAGCTGCGCTGCGATCTCCGCGTTCGTCAGTCGTTTCACCGCCGATAGTCTGCGCACATGACAGGGATCGTCGTGCCGTTTCGCGGCTACGGAGGGAAGCAGCGGCTGACCGGGCTCGGGCCCGACGTGCACGGCGCGGTCGTGCTCGCGATGCTCTCGGACGTCCTCGCCGCCACGGTCGACCTCGGTCACACCGTCGTCGTCACCTCGGACGCAGACGGCCGCCGGATCGCTGCAGAGGCGGGAGCCGAGGTCGTGGACGATCCGGGCGGCGGCCAGGGAGCCGCCGTCGCTGCCGCCTTGCGCGGCTTCCCGTCAGAACGCGTCCTCGTCGTCAACGCCGACCTTCCGTGCGTGCGTCCCGAGGATCTGCGAACGCTGCTCGCAGTGGAGCCGCTCGACGGGGTCGCCCTCGTCGCGTCCGCCGACGGCCGCACGAACGTGCTCAGGCTTCCGGGCCCGCACCTCTTCGAGCCGCTCTACGGGCCGCGCAGCGCCGCACGCTTCGTGCGGGCCGCGCGGGCGCGGGGCATGGCCGTCACGATCGCGGCGATACCGAATCTCGCCGACGACGTGGACACACCGGCCGACCTCGAGCTCGTCCACCACCGTGCCGGAACGCACACGCGTGCCGTGCTCGACGGCGTGAGGCTGGCGTCGTGAGGGCCGTCGTGTTGAGCGGCGGGGTCGGCGGTGCGCGCTTTCTGCGCGGTGTCGCCGCCGCCGTGGATCCGGCGGGCGTCACGACGATCGTCAACGTCGGCGACGACGTCGAGGTCCTCGGCCTCTCGGTCTCGCCCGACGTCGACAGCGTCCTCTATGCCCTCGCGGGGCTGGCGGACGAGGAGCGAGGCTGGGGCAGGGCGGAGGAGACCTGGAACGCGCTCGACACGGTGGAGGCGCTCGGCGGGGAAGCATGGTTCCGCCTCGGCGACCGCGACCTCGGGCTGCACGTCGTCCGCACGCAGGCGCTTCGCTCGGGAACGCCGCTGTCGACCATCACCGCGCGGCTCGCCGCCGCGCTGCAACTCGAGCCCACGATTCTGCCCGCTACCGACGATCCGCTTCGCACCTGGCTGGACACCCCGAACGGCACATTTCCGTTCCAGCAGTGGTTCGTCGCGCGCGCGCATCGCGATCCCGTCGACCGCGTCCGGTTCGAGGGTGCGGTCGAGGCGCGTCCCGCGCCGGGAGTGCTCGAGGCGCTCCATGACGCCGATCTGATCCTCATCGCGCCGAGCAACCCCTTCGTCTCGATCGGGCCGATCCTGGCCGTCGAGCGCATCCGCGCCGCGTTGGAACGCCGACGAGTCCCCTGCGTCGCCGTGAGCCCGCTCATCGGCGGGCGCGCCGTCAAGGGCCCGGCCGCCGACATGCTCCGCCGGCTCCAGGGCGGGACGACGGCCGCGCATCTCGCACAGTGCTATCCCGGGTTGATCGACGCGCTCGTGCTCGACGAGCAGGACGCCGCAGACAGTGACGCCGTCTCGGCGCTCGGAGTCCGTCCCGTCGTCGCGCGCACGCTCATGGACGGCGCCGATGCGCGCAAGCGCGTGGCAGACGCAGCCCTCGACGCGGTCGCCTTCGCATGAAGGTCGCGGTCGTCGGCGGGACCGGTGCGTTCGGCCGTGCGCTCGCGAAGCGCCTGGGGGAGCTCGGGCAGGACGAGGTCTCGGTCGGGTCCCGCGATGCCGACCGTGCGGCGGCCACCGCGGCCGAGCTCGGCGTCGAAGGGGGCCTGAACGAGGACGTCGTCAAGGACGCCGACCTCGTCATCCTCGCGGTGAAGTCCGACGCGACGCTCGAGACGGCCAAAGCGCTCTCGGCGGCGATCGGCAAGACGCCCGTTCTGTGCGTCGCGAGCGACCTTCGCTTCACGCCCGAGGGAGTGCTGCCGGGGAAGCACCAGGGGTCGCTCGCTGAGGAGGTCGCGCGGCTCGTGCGTGCGCCCGTTGCGTCGGGGCTTCAGTCGTTCGCGGCCGCGAACCTCGCGGACGGCGATCCGGGTGATGCATTGGTCTGCGGTGCGGCCGGCATCGCGAAAGAGCTTTCGCTCGAGCTCGCGGGGCGTCTCGGCTCGCGCGCAATCGACGCCGGCCCGCTCGAGAACTCCCGCGCTCTCGAGGGTATGACGTCGGTGATCCTCAACGTGAACAGGCGCTACAAGGCGCACGCGGGCCTGAAGTTGACAGGTCTCTCCTGAGCGGCGAGGTTCGGCTCATCCCGGTCGAGGGCCTGCCCGAGATTCGTGAGGCGGATGATCTTGCCGCCCTCGTGGCGGAGCGGGTGCAGATCGAGGACGGGGACGTCGTCGTGCTCGCGCAGAAGGCCGTCTCGAAGTCGGAGGGGCGTGTCGTGAGGCTCGCCGACGTTCAGCCGTCTGCGCGCGCGCGGGAGATTGCGGGCGAGGAGGACGCGCGGCGCATCGAGGTGATCCTCCGCGAGGCGGCGCGGGTCGTGCGGGTGCGGCCGCCGCTCGTCATCGCCGAGACACGGCACGGGTTCATCTGCGCGTCTGCGGGAGTCGACTCCTCGAACGCGCCCGAGGCCGACATGCTCGTCCTGCTGCCGGAGGATCCGGACGCGTCGGCCGAGCGCATACGCGCCCGCTTCCGAGAGCTGACCGGCCTCGACGTCGGCGTGCTCGTGACGGACTCGTTCGGCCGGCCCTGGCGCCAGGGCACCACCGACGTCGCGCTCGGGGCCGCGGGGCTCGAGGTGATGCTCGACCTGCGTGGGAGGCGCGACCGCGCGGGCTACGAGCTCCACTACACGATGATCGCGGTGGCCGACGAGATCGCGGGCGCGGCGGAGCTGGTGATGGGAAAGGTCGAAGGCATCCCCGCCGTCGTGGTGCGCGGTCTCGCCGTGGCGGGCGACGGTCACGCGCGCGACCTCGTCATCCCGGAAGAGCGCGACCTCTTTCGTTAGGCCTAGGCTGGCCACATGAACGACCGCACGGGCACCTTGCTGGAGACCCGGATCGCCTCGGACCCGCTGGAACAGTTCCGGCGCTGGTACGCGGACGCGGGCTCGGCCGGAATCCGAGCGCCGCACGCGATGGCGCTCGCAACGGCAAGCGCAGACGGCGCTCCCTCCGTACGGATGGTGCTCCTGAAGAGCTTCGACGGGGACGGATTCGTCTTCTTCACCGGCTACGCCAGCCGTAAGGCGGGCGAGCTGGAGGAGAACCGACGAGCGGCGCTCCTCTTCCACTGGGACCCGCTCGGCCGCCAGGTCCGGGTCGAGGGGAGCGTCGCGCGTGTCCCCACCGAGGAGTCGGACGACTACTTCGCCACCCGTCCGCGCGGAGCGCAGCTGGCGGCCTCCGCGTCGGTGCAGTCCTCGGTCCTCGCAGGCCGCGCGCAGCTCGACGACCGGATCGAGGAGATCCGCGCGGCCCACGAGGGCCACGACATCCCGCGGCCCGAGCACTGGGGCGGGTACCGCCTCACGCCGACGAGCTACGAGTTCTGGCAGCACCGCGACGACCGCGCGCACGACCGGCTCCGCTATCGCAGAGACCGCGGCCGGTGGCTGGTCGAGCGACTCGCCCCCTGAGAGGCCCTCGTCGTCCTCAGGACGCGAACAGCGCCTCCAGCTCATCCACCTCGGAGGACGAGAGGTGAAGCTCGAGTGCCCGGACCGCCGGCTCGAGGTGCCGAGGCTTTCGCGGGCCGACCACGACAGCCGTCACGTAGGGCCGCGCGAGCAGCCACGCGAAGGCAAGCGTGGCCGGCTCGACGCCGAAGCGGCCTGCAACCTCTTCGAAGCGCGTGAGCGCGTCGAACGTCCGCTCCGTCCTCAGATGCTCGTAAGGCCCGGGCCGCATCTCCATCCGCGAGCCCTCCGGCGGCGGCGCGTCGCGGGAGTACTTCCCGGTGAGCCAGCCCCCGGCGAGCGGGCTGAAAGGCGTGTAGGCGACGCCGAACTCGACACAGAGCCCGAGCACCGCCTCCTCGTCGCCGCGCTCGAGGAGCGAGTACGAGTTCTGCAGGACTGCCGGCCGGCCGGCGACGAGGGCCTCGCGCAGCTGATCCGCGTCGAAGTTGCTCACCCCCCATGCCTTGACGAGGCCGAGCTCGGCGAGACCGCTGAAGGTCGCGAACGTCTCCTGGATCGGTGTTTCCTGATCGAACTCGTGCGCGAGGTAGACGTCGACGTTCTCGACGCCGAGCCGGGTGAGACTCGATTCGAGCTGCCGTGAGATGCGCTCCCTCGCCAGCCCGTGATCCTCGCCGGCATTCATCGGGTTGAACGTCTTGGTGGTGAGCACCGGCCGCACGCCGCGGCTGCGCATCCAGTTACCGATCCACGTCTCGCTGCGGCCTCCGCCGTACGCGTCGGCAGTGTCGAAGGCCCTGATGCCCAGCTCCCAGGCGGCGTCCATGATCCGGAACGCGTCGTCCTCCGTCTCGCCCTGACCGAAGAACTCGGGCGCGGAGCCGATCCCGCCGAAGTTGCCGCAGCCGAGGATGAGCCGCGAGACCTCGACGTCGGTCCCGCCGAGGCGGCGGCTTTCCATCATCGGATTCTACGGACGGCGTTTCCGAAGATGCCTGCGTAGCGCGTCGAGCCGTGAGTCCCATTCGGCCCCGACGCTCGTCATCCAGTCCATCGCCTCGGCCAGCGGGCCGGGCGTCAGCGCATACCTCGTCTCACGCCCCTCGCGCCGGCTCGCGACGAGACCCGCCTCGTTGAGCGCGGCCAGATGCTTGGCGACGGCCTGGCGGGTGACGGGAAGCTCGGCTGCGAGCTCCGTCGCCGTCGCGGTGTCCCGCTCGGCGAGCACCTGGACGACGTAGCGGCGGTTCGCGTCGGCAAGCGCGTCGAAGACACGCCCCGTTGGATCTTCGGACAACTCAGGCCGCTACGAGTGCGAGGGCGCAGGCGTGGAGCTCGAGCGCGGTCGACCACTCGCGCGAAGTCTCGCGTACCAGCAGTCGGGTCCCCACGTCCACCTCCTCGAGGGTGAACTCGACCTCGCCGTCCTCGTCCCAGTCCAGCACCAGCTTCTCGCCTGGCTCGACCGCGATGACGGTGGCGTGACGCTCTTCGCCGTTCTCCCACCGGAAGACGCCCTCCCCGCCTTCGCGCGGGTCGAGCTCGACGTCGTTCGCGAACCACTCTTCGAGCTGCTCCGGATCGGTGAGCGCCTCCCAGACCTCCTCGGCCGGGACGGGGAAAACGAGCTCGCGCGTCACTTCCATCGCTCCTCCAATTCGCAACCTCTAGGTTGCGTATACTAGTGCAACCAGACGGTTGCACCTTAGCAAGGAGGACAGATGCCGTTGATTCCCGTCGTCGTCGAGCAGGACGGGCGCAGCGAGCGCTCGTTCGACATCTACTCCAGGCTCCTGCGCGAGCGGATCGTGTTCCTCGGACAGCCGGTGGCGGACGACGTCGCGAACGTCATCACCGCACAGCTTCTCTTTCTCGAGGCCGAGGATCCGGAACAGGACATCTCGCTCTACGTCAACTCCCCGGGTGGGGACTCCTACGCCGGCATGGCGATCTACGACGCCATGCAGTACGTGAAGCCGGACGTCAAGACCATCTGCACGGGCATGGGAATGTCGGCGGCCGCGATGATCCTCTGCGGCGGAGCCCCCGGCAAGCGCTACGTCCTGCCGAACGCGAAGGTGATGATTCATCAGGGCTCGGGCGGCTTCCGCGGCGCGCCCGCAGATATCAAGATCGCCGCCGAGGAGATCCTCGCGCTGACCCGCCAGATGGCCGAGATCATCGCGCGGCACTCCGGTCAGACGGTCGAGCGGGTGATGAAGGACATCGACCGCGACCGGTTCATGGGACCGGACGAGGCGGTCGCGTACGGCCTCGTCGACCAGGTCATGCCGCCGTCGGCGCTCTGTCGCGTCGAGGCCTCCTGATGGAGATCGGAACCTCCGTTTGCGAGGCCTCGGAGCCCGTCCGGGGCTGGCGCGCCTGGGTCGTGACCGAGACGGCCGCCGGCTTTCGCCTCGGGTCGGTCCTCCACGACGTGCTCTGGCACGTGGGGGAGCCGGCCCTTGCCGACTGTCGCAACCCGGACGGGAAGGCGCCGCTGCACCCGGTTCCCGGTCGCGAGTGCGACTGCGGTTTCTACGCCGCCCGCGACCCGGCCGACGCCCTGTCGTATCTCGTCGGCCGGGACGAGCCGTCGACCGTCTGTCGCGTCCTCGGCGAGGTCGCGCTCTGGGGCCACGTGCTCGAGACGGAGTACGGATGGCGCGGCTCGCACGCGTATCCACTCCGTCTCTACGTCCCCGACGCGACAGTCGCGGCCGGGCTCGCCGGGTACTGCACGCCCGTAAGCTCGAGAGTGTGGGGCAATCCGGCGATACCACGATCCGCTTCTGCGACGAGCACGAGTGCGGCTTCGGCTGGATCTTCGCCGAGTTCATGGAGCGTTGCTCGCACGCGCTCGTCGTCGGCGGCCGCGTCTGGGTGATCGACCCCGTCGACGGCGAGGGAGTGGAGGAGAGGATTCGCGCGGCAGGCGAGCCTGCCGGCGTGATCCAGCTGCTCGACCGGCACAACCGTGACTGCGCGTCGCTCGCGGCACGTCTCGGCGTTCGCCATCACGTGGTGCCGACCGAGCCGATCCCGCCCTTCACGTTCCTGCCGATCGTCGCGCGGCGCCGCTGGCGAGAAGTGGCGCTGTGGTGGCCGGAGCAGCGGCTGCTCGCCTGCGCGGACGCTCTCGGTTCCGCTGCCTACTACCGCGCGGGACAGGAGCGCCTTGCCGTCCACCCCGTCCTTCGACTGCGCCCACCGCGGCTCACCGTGCAGCCCGACGCGATTCTCTGCGGCCACGGCGAAGGCGTCCTGACCGGCGCCGACGCCGCTCTGCGGGAGGCACTCAGCACATCGCGGCGGCGGATCCCCCTGCAGCTCGCCACTGCTTTACGCGCTTGGGCGCGTCGACCCAGCTAGCGACGGCGTAGCCGGCGCCGATCGCCAGCGCGCCTCCGGCTGCGTCGAAGAAGAAATGGTTCCCTGTGCCGACGATGATGACCAGCATCAGCGCGGGATAGCTCCAGCCTGCGATCCGGCCCAGTCGCGTGTGCGCAAGCCTCGCCAGCGCCACGCCGACGAGGAGGGCGTAGCCGAAGTGCAGGCTCGGCACGGCCGCGAACGGGTTGTAGAGGCTGCCCAGGAGGCTCGAGCTGAGATTGACCTTGGCGTTGTGCGAGACCGTGTCCACGAAGCCGAGGTCCGCCAAGCGGGGCGGGGCGACCGGATACAGGATGTAGATCGTGAGCGCGATCGCGGTGGCGCCGATCAGCGTGTTGCGCACGATCGGGAAGTAGCCGCGGTGGGACCGGTGGAGCCAGACGAGGAAGACGCCCGTCCCAACGAAGTGGAGCGCGAGATACAGGATGCCGAGGAGGGTCGGGATCCCCGGGAGGAAATGCGCCGCGTGCTGGACGGTCCGCTCGCCGAAGAGGTGGAGATCGCGCTCCAGGCTGACGATCCCGTCCGTATGGGCACGGGCCGCGCCGAGCGTCGCGTGACCCTGTCCGCGGACGAGCTCGTAGACCGCGTAGAGGCCGGCGAGCGTGGCGACCTCCACCAGGCCGCGGCGCGGCGCCGAGGCGAGGCTCCGGAAGGAGGGAAGTTGCTCGAGGGTCGCCACGGACATGCCACCGAGGCTAGGCCCCGGGCCCTTCTGGCGCAGTGCGGTTAGCCCTAGACCGGGCCTGGGGCTGTCCCCCGTGTTTTAGTCTTCGCGCCCGTGTGCTTCGACCTCGATTCCACGCCGCCGGTCCCTCGGATCCGCGGCGCGTCGGTCACGCACGAGGAGCTGGTCCTCGAGTCTGCGGACGGCAACCGGCTCGCAGCGTTCGCGGCGGTTCCCGATAGCCCGGCCGCCGTGGGCGTCGTCATCCTTCCGGACGTCCGGGGGCTCTACCGGTTCTACGAGGAGCTCGCCCTTCGCTTCGCCGAGCGCGGGACCGCAGCCGTTGCGATCGACTACTTCGGCCGGACCGCTGGCGTCGAGCGCAGGGGTGACGACTTCGAGTACGGGCCGCACGTCGAGCAGACAACCCCGGAGAGCATCCAGGCGGATGTGGCCGCGGCCGTCGCCTACCTTCGCTCGAGCGGCGTGGACAGAGTCTTCACCGTCGGCTTCTGTCTGGGCGGGCGCCACTCGTGGCTCGCCGCCGCCGGGGGCCATCGCCTCTCGGGCGCGGTCGGCTTCTACGGTCGCCCGGGCCCGGGCCGCGACGGGACGCCTGGCCCTTCCGACCGCGCCGCTGCGATGACCGCGCCGATCCTCGCGCTCCAGGCGGGGGCGGACCAGAACATCACCGCCGAGGACAATGCGGCGTTCGAGTCGGCGCTCACCGCAGCGGGCGTCGAGCACGAGCTCGTGACCTACGAGCGTGCTCCGCACAGCTTCTTCGACCGCAAGCAGGCCGACTACGCCGACGCGTCCGCAGACGCGTGGCGACGGGTGCTGGACTTCTTAGAGCACTCTTAGCCCGCGCCGCTACTTTGCCCGCCATGAGCGATGGGCGACTGACGCGGCGCGGATCTCTGCTGAAGCTCGGGGGCCTGCTCGGGACTGCGCTCGCCGGCGGCGCGTGGAAGGCATCCGAGTCCGACGGCGCCGGCCCCGCGGGAGTCGCGTCGGGCGCAGTCAGCTGCGTTCTCACGCCCGAGCAGACAGAGGGCCCCTACTACATCGGCGGCGAGAAGCTGCGCCGCAACATCACCGAGGGGCGGCCGGGCATCCCGCTCGTGCTTCGGACGTTCGTCATCGACGCGGCCACGTGCAGGCCGATCGGGAAGGCGGCCATCGACATCTGGCACGCGGACGCGGACGGCGTCTACTCGGGATTCGGGCAAGGCGCGGACAACCGCACGTTCATGCGTGGCATCCAGAGGTCGAACGCGAAAGGGCTCGCCTGGTTCCGGACGGTCTATCCGGGCTGGTACCAGGGCCGCACCGTCCACATCCACGTCAAGGTGCATCTCGGCGGGAACGTCGTCCACACCGGGCAGCTCTATTTCCCGGACAGCGTCACCGACGCCGTGTACCGCAGATCCCCGTACTCGAGCCGCCCGAGTCGCACGACGCGCAATGCGCAGGACGCGATCTATCGCAACGGAGGCAGCCGGTCGCAGGTGAACGTCCGCCGGACCGCGGCCGGCACGTACGTCGCCACGATCACCATGGGCATCAACCGCTAGCTCGTTCCTCGGCTACTCGGCGCCGATGGACAGGATCACCCGCCGACAGTTCGTCGCGCGAGGAGGCCGGGGCCGCGCTCGTCGTCGGGACCGTTCCTGTCGCCGGTCCGCTCGCGCCAGAGCATCCCGCTCACACGCTGAGCGGAAGCTGGGCGGTGATCACGGTTCCCTTGCCGGGGGGACTGATGACGAAGAGCGTCCCTCCGGCCGCCTCGGCCCGGTCGCGCAGCCCGAGGACACCCGAGCCCATCGGGTCGGCCCCGCCGCGCCCGTCGTCCGCGACCTCGAAGCGGAGCAGGTTGCCGTCCTGCCACAGCCTCACCGTCGCCTTGGTCGCCCGCGCGTGCTTGGCCACGTTGGTCAGCGCTTCGGCGCAGAGGTAGTAGGTCGTCGCCTCGACGTCTGGCGGATACCGCTCGTCGGCGACGTCGAGCTCCACCTCGACCGGAAGCCGGTCGCCGAGGGCGTTCAGCGCGTTGAGCAGGCCGTGCTCGGTCAGCGTCCCCGGATGAAGCCCGCGAGCTAGCTCGCGCAGCTCCTTCAGGGCCTGGTCGAGCTCCTCGGCCGCCTTGGCGAGCGTCGTCGCGGCGCTGTCCGGAGCAGAGGCGAGCTGGGCTCTGGCCACGCGGAGCTGGAGGGACAGGGAGACGAGCCGCTGCTGCGCGCCGTCGTGCAGGTTCCGCTCGAGCTTGCGGCGCTGCTCGTCGCCTGCCTTGACGATACGTGCCCGCGACGAACGGAGATCGTCGCGCGCCTGCGCGCTTGCGACCGCGAGTGACACGAGCTCGGCGAACCCGCCGAGCCTGGTCTCGCTGCCCGCCGGAAGCGGCTCGACGCTGGCCACCGCGACGGCGCCCCAGAGCGTGCCGGCGACCGTGATCGGTGCCGCGACCGTCGACATGTAGCCGATGCGCATCATCAGCTCGGGCACCTCTCCGCTCAGCTTCGAGTAGTCGTCGATCCGGGCGGGCGCCCGCGTCCGCAGGACGCGGCCGATGGTCGTGCTGTCGCTCGCCTCGAAGCGCTCGCCGAGCTCGAAGGCGCCGATGTCGTCTCGGTAGTGGCGCCCGACGACAGTCGCCGTGTCGTCGCCCTCGTAACGGAAGACCGCCGAGGAGGTCACGCCGAGCACGCGCGCCGCCTCGGCCGAGACGGCCATGAAGACGGCCTCCGGCGTTGCCTCCGACGCGACGAGAGTCGCGACACGGCGAAGCGATCGCTGCTCCTGGGCGAGCTGCCCGACCTCGAGCAGCTTGGCCTCCGGATCACCCTCGAGCGCCCGCTCCTCCTCCCTGGCCCGCGCGTGCTCGGTGAGGTCGATCCCCGCGGTGACGAGATAGCTCGGGCCGCCGTCGTCTCCAGACATCAGCCTGTTCGACCAGGCGATCAGCCTCTGGCTGCCGTCCTTCGCCATCCAGTGCCCGACCTGAGGGCTCGAATGACCTGTGCGCCAGATGAACGCGAGCACCTCGCCGAACGCCTCCGCCTCCTCGCGAGGGATCACCGACTCGCGCGCGTCCCGGCCGACGACCTCCTCCCGGGAGTAGCCGGTCGCCAGCTCGCACGCGTCGTTGAAGAAGAGGATGCGCCCATCGCAGTCGAGCACGCAGACGAGCGACCGGGTCGTCTCCGCGAGGATCCGGGCGAACTCGTCGCCCAGAACGAAACCGGGCTGCGGGTTGTCCATCTGTCGCGTCCGTCAGGTCTCGACGTCGAAGAACGTGACGTCGTATTCCTCGAGCGCAAGCCGGGTCGCGCCGGTGGTGAGCGTCGCGAGGTCGCTCAGCCTCTGGCCGATCTCGGAGCTCGCGGCCAGAGCGGCCTCGTCCGCCCAGAGCGTGACGACGAGCGTCTTGCCCCCCGCGCGGTCCGCCAGGCGGATCAGCCCTCTGAAGCCGGTGCTCTCCCGCAGCCAGGGCAGGAGCTGCTCGCGCACGATCTCGATCCCCTGGTCGTGCTGCTCCTGCGTGGTCGCGAGGGTGTGCATGCGCGCGAACATCGACCCTCCTTTTACACTGTTCCCGTGTCCTTCGTGCCACGTCTCGCGATCGCCCTTGGACTGAACGCCCTGGCCCTCTGGGCCGCGAACGCGCTCTGGGACGGCGTGCGCATCCACGGCTGGTCTGCGTATGTGATCGGGGCCGCGGTGCTTGGCATCGCCAACACCGTCATCAAGCCGGTTCTCGCCATCCTCACCCTGCCGTTGATCATTCTGACTCTCGGCTTCTTCTACCTCGTGATCAACATCGCAATGGTGGCGCTCGCCGAGTGGATCGCGCCGAACTTCTCCATCGACGGGTTCTGGTCGTATGTCGGGACGGTGGTCGTCGTCTGGGCCGTCAACTGGCTCGGCGGCCATCTTCTCGACGACGTCGGCGCGCGCTCTCGTCCGCGCCTGATCTAGCGCGAGCGGAAGGCGACGAGGAGACCCGTCTCGCGCGGGCCCTTGACACTCGCCTCCTTCACCATGCCGATTCCGCGGACGTAGTACTTGTGATCCAGGACCGCCGGCTCGAGGGGCGTCCACTCCTCGGTCAGGAGTGCGTGGTTCGTGGTGATGAACGGCACGCGAACCGAAGCGGAGAGCCTGAGGACCCGGAAGTGGTCCTCCGCATGACCCTTGTAAAACTCCTGGAGCCCGGACTGTCCAACGCGCAACTGCCCGGGCATGTAGATCCCAGCCCGGGCGCCGTCGACGCCGGCCTGCCATGAGCCCTCGGTGGAGGTGACGCGCCCATTGCGGTCGAGCTTTGCGGTCGCCTCGCCGAAGTACCAGACATTCCCGCGCCTGTCCTGTGCGTACCAGTCGGTAGTGCGCTCCTCCGG
>DATDDZ010000341.1:0-3491 GCA_036523555.1 Gaiellaceae bacterium | reverse complement strand
CGAGCACGACGTCAGGCGTCAGGCGGAGCGGGTGGAGGAGGTCCTCCTGCGAGCTTCTGCAGGTCGGCGAGCCTGATCGCGACCAGCGGCCCGACCGACTCCTCGAGGCCCGCCTCGCGCGCGGCTTCGAGCGCCTGCTCGTAGCTCTCGCGCACCTTCGCCGGGTCGACCCCCTGCTTGAGCCTGTTGTCCCCCCTGACGAGGAGCTTCTGAATTCGCTCCCTAGCCTCGTCTCTCTTCACAAAACGACCGTAACAAGCCTGATTTCCAGGGAGGAACTGTCACGTTCGGCGCTGATACCCTAAGCGCGCGATGGTCCAGGTTCTCGCAGTCGTCCAGGTGCTGCTCTCGATCGGGCTGGTCGCGCTGATCCTGATGCACTCCGGCCGCGACACAGGCCTCGGTGGAATGGGTTTCACGCCGGCCTCGCAGGGTGGCACGCACATCGTCGAGCGGAACCTGACCCGCCTGACCATCATCGTCGCGATCCTCTTCACCGCGAACTGCATCGCCCTCTTCCACGTACTGAAGTAGCGGCGCTCTGCGTCGCGCTCGCGCTGCTCGCGGGCTGCAACTCGCAGATGCCGGCTCACGAGCGGCCGTTGCCCTCGGCCGGCCCTTCCGGAGTCGTTCGCGTCGCTCTCGGCAGCTTCCGCTGGCCGCTCGATCCCGCGCTCGCCGCGGGCCGGGACGAGACCACGCTGGCGCGCACGCTCTACGCGACGCCGCTTCGCACTGATCCTGCGACGGGGGCGGTGGCGCCCGGCCTCTGCACGGCCTGGCATGCGTCCGCGGGCTTCCGACGCTGGACGTTCACCTGTGCGTCGGCACCTGCGATCGCGGCCGCGCTGCGGCGCGTCGCGGGCCTGAGTGCCGCTCCGGCCCGATGGCTCTTCGCGAACAGCGCTCGGATCACCGCTCCGTCGGCCTCGTCCCTCGTCGTCCAGCTCCGGGAACCGTGGCGCCGCTTTCCTTATGCGCTCACGGCGGTCGCGGCCGCTCCGCGTTCCGTTCCCGGGCCGTTCCGGCTCGTCAGCGGCTCCGCGCGGCGCGTCGTCGTCCGGCGCGAGGGCCTGACTGTGGTCTTCAGGCGCCTCGACTCGCACTCCGCGGCGCGTGAGTTCCGGCAAGGTCGGCTCGACGAGGCGCCCGTTCCGACCGGAGACATCGTCGCGACCGCACGCGACGCCACGCTCGGTCAGGCGCTGCGTGTGCGCACGCTGCTCGGCCTCGACCTGCTCACCTTTCGCGGCGGCCCGGCGCAGGATCTGCGGCGTGTCTACGCGGCCACCGCGAACCGGACCGACTACGAGCAGCTCGTGCCGGAGATCAAGGGCGGTGCCGCCTTCGACCTGATGGGCCGAGTGCAGCGGCAAAAGCCGGCGACGTTTCGCGACGCGCTGAAGCGGATCCCTTCGCTCCCGCGGGTCCGGGTGGCGATCGGCGTGCCGCGCGACCCGGTCCTGCGCTACGGAGCGCGGCTCCTCTACGCGAGCTGGCGGGATGTCGGGCTCGGGCCGGTGCTGGTGGACGCCGGCCCCGGAGTCAAGACAGAGCTCGGCCGCCAGCTCGCCGCGTATCCCCAGACGGAGGCTCTGTTCTGGCCTCTCGTCGCTTCGGGGCTTGGATCGCGGCAGCTGTTCGCGGCGGCTCTCGCCGCGACCGGGCAGGTCGGGCCTCTCGGCCGGCTCGACGATCAGATTCGCGCGCTCCACCGCGTTGTGCCGATCGCCTGGGCTCGCGATGCCCGGCTCGTGTCGCCGCGGCTCGACGGATGGCGCGAGGATCTCCTCGGGAACGTCGACTACGGCGTCGTCACGGCCCGACGATCGCGCGCGGGCGGCTGAGGGCGAAGCGGCTACACTGGCGTTCCCTCGAGCGCTGGTGGCGGAATTGGTAGACGCGCTAGGTTGAGGGCCTAGTGGCCTTTGAAGGCCGTGGAGGTTCAAGTCCTCTCCAGCGCACTACGGTCTTCCTCGCGGGAGACCGTGTCCTTGACGTCGTCCGGAGGAGTCTCTACTCTCGTGGCGAACACATGTTCGCTCGAGTCAACGACCCCTGGAGGCACGGATGCTGACGGGACGGCAACAGGAGATCTGGGACTTCCTCGTCGACTACGTCGACGCGCACGGCTATCCGCCGACAGTGCGGGAGATCGGGGAGGCGGTCGGCCTTGCCTCGCCCTCGACCGTCCACGCGCACCTGGCCAACCTCGAGCGCGCAGGCCTGCTCAAGCGTGACCCGACGAAGCCGCGCGCCGTCGAGCTGGTGGGCAGGGAGCGCACGGAGGCCCCGGCTGGAACGCTCGACAAGCTGCCACTGGTCGGGCAGATCGCGGCCGGCGGGCCGCTCCTCGCGGATCAGTACATCGAGGACCATCTGGCCGTGCCGGAGACGCTGCGTGGTGACTTCCTTCTGCGGGTGAAGGGCGATTCGATGATCAACGCGGGCATCCTCGACGGCGACATCGTCGTCGTGCAGCGCGCGCAGGACGCGCGGAACGGCGAGATCGTCGTGGCGCTTGCGGGCGACGACGAATCGGCCGACGAGGCAACGGTCAAGCGGTTCTTCCGGGAGCGCGGCCGCGTCCGCCTGCAGCCGGAGAACGACGCGCTCGAGCCGATCTACACGGACCACGTTCAGGTCCTCGGCCGGGTCACGGGGGTGTTCAGGTCGCTGTGACGCCGGTGGCCCCGATTCACAGGACGCTCGAGCAAGAGCTGCAGGCGCTGCTTCGGGGCGCGAGCCTCGAATGCCTCGTCTGCGGCGAGTTCGTGCTGCACGCCGGCGGGATGATCACGTGTCCGGAGTGCAATTCGTCCCTGCGCGAGAGCGGTGAGTCGGGCAATGCGCGGCTACAATTCGAGACGCAGGCCGGGTGACCGCGGGCTCAACGGCTCGAGGAAAGTCCGGACACCGAAGGGCAGGACGCTGGGGCGACCCAGGCGGCGAAAGCCGACGGAAAGTGGCACAGAAAGGAGACCGCCAAACGGCGAGCTTCTCTCCGGAGACGCCGAGGCAAGGGTGAAAAGGTGGGGTAAGAGCCCACCAGCGTCGTGGCGACACGGCGGCTAGCCAAACCCCGTCCGGTGCAAGGCAAACAGGTCCCGCCACCAGGCGGCCCGCCGAGGGACCGGGTTGCTGCACAGAGGGATGGTCACCGAAACAGAATCCGGCTTACGGGCCTGCTACGGAAAAAGCCCTGGTAACGGGGCTTTTTCTATGGACCTGCTTCGCAGCCGACTCATCAGGCTCGCCCCCCGCTGGACGGGCTGGTGGACTGCTATGTCCGCCAGCCCGTCGCAGGACGACCCGCTCAACCCGCTAGCAGCTCACAGGTTCAGCGGGAATCAGCAGCGATCCGTCAGCGGGTGCGTCGAAGAAGGTCGCCACGAACACCGTCGGCGCGGTCCCGGGGTTGAAGGCGCTGTGGACGTGACCCTGGCCCGGGTCGACAAATGCGTGTCCAGCCGAGTACGTGTGCTCGTTGC
>DATDDZ010000340.1:0-1932 GCA_036523555.1 Gaiellaceae bacterium | reverse complement strand
AAGAGCGCCGCGCGCGCGACCTGCGCGCCCGCCCGCGGCTCGCGCCACGAGAGTGAGTGCAAGCCGTGGCCGACGCTCATCCGCATGAGCTCGTCCCAGGCCGGGTGGAACTCGACCTCGTCGATGCGATTGCCGAAGCGGTCGTGCGTCCGGAGCTGCGGAGCGTTCTCGTTCGCGAGGCGGCCCCACTCGCGCGCCTCCCCGTCGAGCCCGGCGGCGAACGAGGCGGCTCGCTCGCTTGCCCACCCTGCCCCCTCCCGATCGAGCGCCTCCGCGAGCGGCCGGTTCTCGAGGAAAAGGTTGTGCCCCGTCAGCGGCGGTGGCTGATTGAGCCCGTCAACCCTGCTGCCTGAGCCCGAGACCGCCACGGTGACGTGACGATACTCCGCCGCAGGTCAGCTACTGGCTTGACGTGCGGCCGCTGCGCGTTCGAATTCCATGGATCGCCTCAGCTCGTGGCGCTCGTCGAGGAGCGCGAAGAGCCCGGAGCCGAAGCCGCCTTCGAATTCGAGGTCGCGTTCCCGCTGAGAGGCGAGCGCGCGCGCAAGCGCGGGTCGCGAGACATAGCCCTGGCCCACCACGATCTCTCCGAGTGGGAAGTAGTGCGCCTCCTGGTACCTGAGAGCCGCATCGAGCTCGAGGTCCGTGAGAAGGCCCTGATCCACGAGCAGTTCGCCGAGTCGCCGCATGTAATCCCCCGATCGCCGCAGTTGACGCGGAATCGAGCCGATCACCCCGACGACTCGATACCGCTCCCCCAGAGTGCCACCGCCCCTCGACCGGCGCCATCCCCCGTGCGAGTGAAGCAGCGAGTGGCGAGTCGAATCCCTCGTTCGAGTGAACTGCGACCCGATGCTTTCTAGGCGCTGACGACGGCGAAGAGCGGCCACTCGCCGAGGCCTTTGAGCGTGCGGATGCCGTGCGGCTCGAAGTCGATCCCCGAGCCTGCGACGAGATCGCGCACCGTCCCGGAGACGAGCACCTCGCCCTCTTCTGCCTGCGCGGCGACCCGGGAGCCGATGGTGACGGCGAGACCCGACAGCTTGCCGTCGACCAGGTCGCATTCGCCCGTGTGGACGCCGATGCGGATACCGAGCCCAATCGACGCGACCGAGTCCCTGATCGCGCAGCCACAGCGGATCGCCCGCGCCGGGCCGTCGAAGCCCGAGGCGAAGAAGCCGTCCCCGGCCGTATCGATCTCGCGGCCGCTGTACAACGAGAGCTGGTGCCGAACCGCGGCGTTGTGCTCGCGCAGGAGCTCGGCCCAGCGCGGCCCGGCCTCGACCGCCTTGCCGGTCGACCCGACGAGGTCGGTGAACAGAACCGTCGCCAGCACCCGCTCGGGCTCCCCGGCTCGATGAGCCCACCGCTCCCAGGCCTGGTCGAGAAACCCGGTCACCTCCTCCGATACCAGCACGAGTGGGTCGAGCGCGTCTCGCGGAACCTCATGAATGCGGGCGTTCGGCATTCGCTCGGCCATGTACCGCACGATCTCCCTCGACGTCGTATCGGTCGGGTCGAACATGTCGGCGGCACGGTTGATCAGCAGCGTCGGGACGTGAATCGCCGGGAGGATCTGCCTCACGTCGATCTCCATGTTCATGCGCCGCAGCGCGACGTAAGCGGACGGGCTCACAGTCAACCGCTGCGCGAGCGCGGCTCGGCGAATCCGGTCCTCCGGGGGAGGGCTGTCGAAGATCGTCTCCGCCTCCTGGCGAACCACCGCGACGGTGCCCTGGTTGATCCAGGCTTCGACTTTCGCCGCCGTCTCGCGCTCGTACTCCTCTCGTGTCGGTGCCCACGGGTAGTCGGGCGCTCGCACGAAGCGGGGCTTCGGCTGCCAGAGCACGAGTGCGAACGTCCGCTCCGGATACGTCGCCGCAAACAACAGGCTCATCGCCGCCCCGTCGACCTGGCCGAACAGCGCCGCCA
>DATDDZ010000339.1:0-6346 GCA_036523555.1 Gaiellaceae bacterium | reverse complement strand
TGATCTCGCCCAGCGCGGCGAGGTGCACGGCCGAAGGAAACACGTCGTTCGAGGACTGGCCCATGTTCACGTCGTCGTTCGGGTGCACGTCGTCGCCGGCCAGCGACGCGATCACCTCGTTCGCGTTCATGTTGGACGAGGTCCCCGAGCCGGTCTGGAAGACGTCGATCGGGAACTGGTCGTCGAGCTCGCCGGCGCCGACGCGGTCGGCCGCCTCGGCGATGCGCTGCGCCTTGTCGGCGTCGAGCAGCCCCAGTTCCGTGTTGACGCGGGCCGCGGCGGCCTTGATCCGGCCGAGCCAACGCGCCACCGACGGAGGGATCGGCTCGCCGGAGACCGGGAAGTTCTCGACTGCTTTGCGCGTCTCGCCTCCCCAGAGCTCCCGCTTCGTCTCGGTCTCGGCCATCGGGATCGAGTTTACTGTTGAGGTGCGGGCACGGGACCTCGGTATCGCGATCGGCGCGGGAACGCCGGCGGCGATGAACACGATCTCGGACGTCGAGGGTGTCCGGGTCGGCCACACGACGCTGATCGAGGGCGAGGCGACCCGAACCGGGGTGACCGTGATCGTCCCGCCCGAAACACCGCTCTTCGCCGGCTGCCACCGGTTGAACGGCAACGGCGAGCTGACCGGGCTCGAATGGGTGCGCGAGTCCGGTCTCCTGACGACTCCGATCGGGATCACCAACACGTTCAGCGTCGGCATCGTGCGCGACGCAATCGCCGCGGCCTCCGCGGACGAGGACGCGTGGTCGCTCCCGGTCGTCGGCGAGACGTTCGACGGCTTCCTCAACGACATCCGCGCTCAGCGTGTGACCGCCGAACACGTGCAGGCCGCCCTCGCCCACGCGTCGGACGTCGTCGTGGAGGGCTGCGTCGGCGGCGGCACCGGCATGATCTGCCACGAGTTCAAGGCCGGGATCGGGACGGCGTCACGCCGAGTGGACGATCACGTCGTCGGCGTGCTCGTCCAGGCGAACTACGGACGCCGGGACCGGTTCCGCGTCGACGGAGTCCCGGTCGGCGAGCTGATCGGCGACCGGGTGGCGCTTCCCACAACCGGGGGCGAGGCCGGATCGATCATCGCCATCGTCGCGACCGACGCTCCGCTACTGCCCCACCAGTGCGACCGCCTCGCCCAGCGAGCGGGCCTCGGGATCGGGCGAATGGGCGGGACCGCCGCGCATACGAGCGGCGACCTCTTCTTCGCCTTCGCGACGGGCAATCGCGACCTTGCGGGAGGAGAGCCGGAACTGACCCTGCGCATGCTCTCGGATGACCTGATCAGCCCGCTCTACGACGCGGTGATCGAGGCCACCGAGGAGGCGATCCTGAACTCGATGCTGGCCGCCGAGACGATGACCGGCCGGGACGGAAACACCGTCCACGCCCTGCCGGCGGACCTGCTCCTCGAAACTCTCGCTACGCGAGCTTCGTAGGCCGCACGAGCTCGAGCACGAGCCGCCGCAGCAAGCGGCGCTCACGATCCCCGGTCGCACCGACCGGCGCCCAGCCGATGTAGCCGCAGCGCGGGCAATCGGGGTTGGCCTGCCGCAGTGGATTGGGGGTCAGCTCTCTGTGATTACCGCAGCGGAGGCACTCGACCGTGTGCGTGTCCACAGGCTTAGCATCTGACGGCCAGAACAGCATTGCCTCCCCCTGATGGGGGACGTGCGGAGCCGGGAGGACTGACTCCTCCCGGCCCCGATCGGTTCAGGTCAGGGCCTTAGCCCTGGCACTGGCCCTGGCAACCACCTGCAGGGGCGTTCACCACGAGCGTCACGGACGTCGTACGCGAAAGCGAGCCGCCGGTTCCGGTGATGGTCAGGACCCTCGACCCCGTCGCCGCGGTCGCGGTCGTTGCCACCGTGAGCGTCGAGGAAGCACCGGTCGCCGGGTTCGGGCTGAACGTGCTCGTCTGTCCAATCCCAAGGCCAGAGACGCTGAACGTCACCGCTCCGGTGAACCCACCGGTCCGGGTGATGTTCACCGTGTAGCTCGTGCTCGCACCGCGCGTGATCGTCCGGCTGGTCGGTGTCGCGCTGAGAGTGAAGTTCGGCGAGGCCGGGGGATTCACCACCAGCGTCACCGACGCGGTGCGGCTCAACGCGCCGCTGTTCCCGGTGATGGTCACGACGGACGAGCCAGTCGGCGTGGTCGTCGACGTCGTCACGGTCATCGTCGCTGAGTTGGCGGTCGCCGGGTTCGGGCTGAACGTCGCTGCAGCCCCGGACGGGAGACCGCTTGCGCCCAGCGTGACCGCGTCGACGAAGTTCATGCGGGTGATGTTCACCGTGTAGGTCGTGCTGCTGCCCTGCACGGCCGACTGGCTCGCAGGCGTCGCACTCAGTGAGTAGTCCGGCGGTGGCGGTGGCGGTGGCGGTCCGCCGCAGCCCGGAATCGCCTTGCAGACGTTGAGCCGGCCCCCAGTCGTTGTCTTTCCGGCCAGCGACGGAATCGGATCCACGTTGTTCAGGATCGTCGACTTCAGCTGAGCGACGGTCAGAGTGGGCGTCACGGACAGGATCAGGGCAGCGGCGCCGGACACGTGCGGCGTCGCCATCGAGGTGCCGCTGAAGTAGCTGTACGTGTTGTTCCGCGTCGTCGACAGGATGTCGACGCCCGGGGCACCGAGGTTCACCGAGGTCGACCCGTAGTTCGACCACGAGGCGAGCGCGTCCCGGTTGTCCGTGGCCGCGACGGACACCATGTTCGGGGCGTTGTAGCTGGACGGGTAGTGCGGCGTTGTGTTGTTGTTCGTTCCGTTGTTGCCCGCTGCGGCGACGAAAAGGATGTCATTCGCGTTCGCCTTGTTGATCTCGTCGAGCAGCGCCTGGGAGAAGCCGCCGCCGCCCCAGGAGTTGCTCAGCACCCGAACGTTGACCCCGGCGATCTTCGCGTTGACCGCGAAGTCGATCGCACTGATCGCACCGGCCGTCGAGCCGGAACCGCTCGCGTCGAGGAACTTGAGCCCCATGATCTTCACATTCCAGTTCACGCCGACGACGCCGACACCGTTGTTCCCGGTTGCGCCGATCGTGCCCGAGACGTGCGAACCGTGGTCGTTGTCGTCGAGCGGGTTGCACGTGTTGGTGATCGCGTTGAAGCCGTGCGTTCCGGCCGCGCAGCCTCCGATGGTGCCCGGGTTCGACCACACATTGGCGGCGAGATCGGGATGGTTGTAGTCGATGCCCGTATCGACCACGCCCACGACGACGTTGTTGCTTCCCTGCGTGACGGTCCAGGCCGGCTCCGCCTTGATGTCAGCGCCGGCCGTCCCGGCCACCCCAAGGATGCTCTGTCCGGTATTGCGCAGCCCGTAGAGCTGGCCGAAGCTCGGGTCGTTCGGAACCGTGTCGGCATGGAGGATGTAGTTGGGCTCGGCGTAGCGCACGCTCGCGTGTTGCCTGAGCTGCGCGATCTTTTCCTGGACTTGCCCCGTTGCGATCCGCAGGACTCGGGTACCCGCGCCGACGGTGCCGACCTGCTCCCCCTGGACGTCGTTCTCGACCTGCTGCTGTTCCGCAGCAGACGTCCCCGGCTGGAAGCCGACGAGCACCTGGCCCTCCACGTACTGTCGGTCGGAGCTCGACGGAAAGGACGGACCCCCCGAACCACCGGCCGCTGCGGCGCTGAGCGTCAGCACAAGCACAAAGATCCCTGCCGCCAGGGTCACGACTCCGTACCGCTTCACAGGTTTGCCCCTTTCCTCAGGTAACTGACGGACGCCGGGGTGATAGCATCTTGTCTCCTGAGTTACAAGAGGTAATTCGCTTGGGCTAGCTCGTTTCGGCCACGACCTGCTCGGCGGCCAGGAGTAGCTCGTCCCAACTACGGAGCTTCACGCGAGGACGGCCGAGCTTCTCGCCGGCGGCGCGCTCCGCCTCGTCGATCGACGTCCAGCCCGCGTACACGACCGGCCTGATACCACGCTCGGCCAGCAGCTTCCCGAGCGCGCCGGCCGTGGCTTCCGCCCGGTGAGCGAGGCGTCCGTCCCGGACGTCCTCGAGCAGGAGCTCGACAGTCTCGGCAGCGTCCTTCTTGTTGGTGCCGATAATGCCGGTCGGCCCGCGTTTGATCCAGCCGGCGCAGTAGATGCGCGGCAGAGGCTCGCCCTCGTCGCCGAGGACCCGGCCGCGGTCGTTCCGGATGGTGCCGCGCCGCTCGTCGAACGGGAGGTCGGGCAGGCCGACGCCGCGGTAGCCGACGCTACGGAAGACGAGGCCGCACGCGATCGTCTCCGTCTCGTCGGTCGGCACGGCGACCAGGCGCCCGTCGCGCTCCTCCAACCGATTGTGCACGAGCTCGATCGACTCGACCCGCGATTCCCCGTGCAGGGCGACCGGCGAGACGAGGAAGCGGAGGCTCACCGTGACAGGCTTGCCCGAGGGCTCCCGTCCGGCGAACTCGCGCAGCACCTCGAGGTTGCGCCGAGCGTTCGTGTCCGTCTCGAGAGCTGCCTCGCTCACCACATCGAGCTCGAGCTCAGCGGCATCGACGGCGACGTCCGCGCCGGCGAGCTCACCCAGCTCCTTGAGCTCGGGTGTCGTGAAGGAGGCCTGCGCGGGGCCGCGGCGGCCGGCGATCACGATCTCGCGGATCGTCGACGCCCCGATCGCCTCGATCGCCGGCTCCGTGGTGTCGGTCGGCGCGAGCTCCTCGGGCGTCAGCGCGAGCATGCGCGCCACGTCGAGGGCGACGTTGCCGTTCCCGATCACGACCGCACATTCGACGTCGAGGTCGAACACGAGCTCCTGGAAGTCCGGGTGGCCGTTGTACCAGGCGACGAGCTCGGTGGCCGACCACGAGCCCGGGAGGTCCTCCCCGGGAATCCCCAGACGCCGGTCGCTCTGCGCGCCGAAGGCGTACACGACCGCGTCGTAGAGTCGGGCGATCTCCGTGGGCGAGACGTCCCGTCCGACGTCGACGTTGCCGAAGAACCGGAATCCCGGCTTTGCGGCGATCCGCTCGAACGCGCGCGAGACCGTCTTCAGCTTGGGATGGTCGGGCGCGACCCCGAGGCGAACGAGCCCCCACGGCGTCGGCAGGCGCTCGAGCATGTCCACCTCGACCGCCACGTCCTCGGCGTCGAGCAGCGAGGCGGCGGCATAGAAGCCGGCAGGGCCGGAGCCGACGACGGCGACGCGGAGCGGCCCGCTCACATCGCGGATGCTAAAGGTGCTTCGTCAGGCGGAACAGCCGCTACCGCAGCCGCCGACGGTCGCGTCGGCGTCGCTCTCTTCCACCTGGAAGGAGTGGCCACAACCGCACGAGGAGCTCGCGTTCGGGTTGTTGATCGCGAAGCCCGAAGCCTGGATGGAGTCGACGTAGTCGATCTCGGCTCCCTGCAGATAGGGCGCGCTGAACGGATCGACCACGACCTGGACGCCGTGCAGCTCGAACTCGAGATCGCCCTCGGCAGCGCCACGGTCGAAGCCGAGCCCGTACTGGAAGCCTGAGCAGCCGCCGCCCTGGATCGCGACGCGCAGAACGCTGACGTCGTCCTCCTCGGCCATAAGCTGCCTGATCTTCACCGCCGCCGCCTCCGTCACGGACATCAGCGGGGCGACTCGCTCCTGAATCTCCATCGTCGGCGCATCGTAGCAACGTCCCCGGCCCTGGCAGAACCCCCGAACGGGTGTGACTTTGTAACACACGACTCAGGCATCGTTGAGCGGTTTTGGCGAGCCTTCGTGCGGGGTCCCGGGACCTGTTAGGTTCCCCGTCGCTCCAAGGGAGGACGCGTGCTTCACAACTGGTTGTCGTTCTTGATCTACGGCGTGTTCGCGCTGGCCATTCCTGCGTCCATGATGTGGTTCTCGTTCGTCCTCGCGACGCGACCCCATCGCAAGATGCGGGCGCGCGAGGTGCCGTTCGAATCGGGTGTCTCGGCAGGCGCGCCGAAGACGCATCGGTTCACGGTCAGCTTCTACCTGACGGCGATGCTCTTCATCGTCTTCGACATCGAGATCGTGTTCCTCTACCCGCTCGCCGTGATCCTCCACCGGCTCGCCTGGTTCGGGTTCGTGGAGTTCCTCTTCTTCATCGTCATCCTGGTCGTCGCCTACGTCTACGTCTGGCGAAAGGGAGCGCTGGATTGGCAATGAAGAGCGAGGAGCGGCTGCGGGACCACGGACTGCAGTCGGAGCGCCTGTTGTGGCCGACGAAGGGGCCCGGGGTGTTCGAGCGAGAGGTCGCCGCCATGGAGCAGGCGGTCGGGCTCACCACGCTCGAGAAGGGGATCGCGTGGGCGCAGACGAAGTCGATGTGGCCGGACACTTTCGGCCTTGCGTGCTGCGCCATCGAGATGATGTCGATCGTCTCCTCCCGCTACGACCTCGCACGC
>DATDDZ010000338.1:0-4531 GCA_036523555.1 Gaiellaceae bacterium | reverse complement strand
AGCGTTCGCCGTGCGGGTCAGCCACTCTGGCAGCGGCTCTACCTCGACCTGCTGGCTCTCGCGGTGGCCGGGCTGGTCTACTGGCTGACCGTCCGGACCGGCTTCTCGGCGGTGGTCAACCCGGACTCGAACCCGACGCTGTCGCTGTCGGTGTACATGTTCCTTGCGCCAGCCTTGCTCTGGGTCGGGGCAGCCCTGCTGCTCGTCCGGCTGCGCGGGCGCCTCGTCGCCTCGGTCGCGCGGAAGGTCGCCGGGGGTCGCGCAACGACCCCGTCCGGATTCTTGCTCGCGAGCGCGGGCCGGCGTGGTGGCGCGATCAATCGCGGCCTGCTCGTGCTCGGGTTGCTGCTCGCGTTCGGGGTCAACCTCGGCATCTTCGTCGCCACCTACGACCAGCAGGCGCGCGTCGATGCCCAGTTGACGCTCGGCGCCGACGTCGTGGCGAGCACTCCGGCCGGCGCCGTCACGCGCTCCTCGCTCATCCACCGAATCACGAGCCTGCCCGGTGTCGCGGGCGTGTCCACCGTCGACCACTCCTACGCGTATGTCGGGCCCGACCTGCAGGACACCTTCGGGATCGACCCGGCGACGCTCACGCGGGGCACAACCCTGCGAGACTCCTATTTCGTCGGCGGCACCGCCGCGCAGATGCTCGGGCGGCTTCGCGCGACCCGGGACGGCATCCTCGTCTCGAAGGAAACGATCAGCGACTACTCGCTCCGGCTCGGAGATCTTCTCCGGCTACGTGTGCTCGACTACACGACCGGTCGTTTCCGCATCGCGCCCTTCCACGTCGCCGGGGTCGTACAGGAGTTTCCGTCTGCACCGAAAGACTCGTTCATGGTCACGAACCTCGCGTATCTCCGTCGGGTGACCCACGATCTCGGCCCGAACGTGGTCTTCGTCCGCGCGAGTGGTGATCCCGCCGCGCTCGCGCGTCGCGTCGCGCACGCGACGAGCCGCTTCGGCACAAGCGTCAAGAACATTCGCGAGCAGACGGCGCAGACGGTCAGCTCGATCACGTCCGTGAACCTGCGCGGGATCAGCCGGATCGAGGAGACGTTCGTGCTCGTCCTCGCGGCCGCGGCGATGGCGCTGTTCGTCACAGTCGGACTGGCGGAACGACGGCAGGAGCTCGCGACGATGGCGGCCCTGGGCGCCACGCTGCGTCGCGCCGCAAGCTTTCTCTGGACGGAGGCGGCGCTCGTCCTCGCGGCGGCGCTCCCGCTCGCCGCGCTGCTCGGCTGGCTGTTGGCCTCGATGCTGGTGGCGATGCTGCAGCATGTGTTCGACCCGCCGCCCGACCACCTCGCCGTCCCCTGGGCCTTTCTCGCGGGGCTCGCTGGAGCCGCGGTCGTCGGGTGTCTCGCGGCCGCGGCACTCGCCGCGCTTCTGATCCGCCGGCTCCCGCTCGGCGCGATCCTGCGCGAGGAATGACCACAATCCACGTATGACCTATGGCCAATCGATCCTGATCGTCGAGGACGACGCCGAGCTGCGCGGCGTTCTCGCCCGCGGCCTCGGAGAGGAGGGCTTCTCTGTTGAGGCGGTGGCGACCGGCGCCGAGCTCCTCGACCGGGTCGAACAGGCCTCGGCGGACGCGCTCATCATCGACATCGGGCTCCCGGATGCGGATGGACGCGATCTCTGCCAGGCCCTCCGCGCGCGCGGAATCCAGACGCCTGTGCTGTTCCTGACGGCTCGCGAGGCGCTCGTCGACCGCATCGCCGGCTTTGACGCGGGCGGCGACGACTACCTCCCGAAGCCGTTCGCCTTCGTCGAGCTGGTCGCGCGGGTTCAGGCGCTGTTGCGGCGCGGCGGAGGCGACGGAGCCCAGGAGGCTGCGGGCATCCGACTGGATCCGGTGAGCCACGCAGCGGCTGCCGGGTCCGGGGAGGTGGCCTTGACCCCGACCGAGTTTCGCCTTCTCGCCCGGCTGATGGCCAGGCCCGGCGAGGCAGTCCGCCGGCGCGAGCTGGTTCGCGCTGGGTGGCCGCACGGCGCGATCGTCCGCGAGAACACGCTGGATGCGTACGTCGCCAGGTTGCGGCGGAAGCTGAAACAGCTCGACGATGGCCCGGAGATCGCCACTGTGCACGGGGTCGGCTACCGAGTCGGATGAGCCGACTCGGTCTCAGGCGCCGCCTGCTCTTCGCCGTCGGCGCGGCGGTCGCCGTCGCGTTGGTCGGCCTCGTCGCGGCCTTCAACCTCATCCTCGGCCACGTGCTCGATCGCGATGCGCGCGACCTGGTCCGCGCACGCGCAATCGCGCAAGTCGCCTCTGTTCACACGAGCGGCGGCCGCCTGAGGGTGGGCGAGACGCCTGATGATCGCTCCGCAGATGCCTATCTCTGGATTTTCGAAGGAGGGCGCGCGCTCGAGCGACCGCGCGCAGCGGCGGAGATCGATCGCGCCGCGCGCGAGCTCGCCGGCGGCGGGCCACGTTTTCGCGATGTCGCCGGAAGCGATGCGCGCCTGTATGCGGCCCCCGTCGTGGTCGCGGGGACACAGCTCGGCACCGTCGTTGCCGGCGTCTCGCTCGCGCCGTACGAGCGGACCCGCAAGCTTGCGTTGCTCGCGTCTCTCGTCCTGGGTGGTTTGGTCCTGCTCCTCGTGTTAGTCGCCGCTCGTTGGCTGGTCGGCGCCTCATTGCGGCCCGTCGTGCGAATGACCCGGCAAGCGGCGGAGTGGAGCGAGCAGGATCTCGAGCATCGCTTCGCGCTCGGGGCTCCGCACGACGAGCTGACCGAGCTCGCCGCCACGCTCGACGGCCTCCTCGACCGCCTCGCGGCGAGTCTGCGGCACGAGCGCCGCTTCTCCGCAGAGCTCTCGCACGAGCTTCGCACGCCGCTCGCGCACGTCCTCGCGGAATCAGAGCTCGCGCTGCGCCGAGAGCGTGCTCCGCAGGAATACCGTCAGGCGCTGGACTTGATCCGGCGGAACGCGGGCCGTCTCTCACGCACCGTCGACGCGCTCGTTGCGGCGGCGCGCTACGAGGCGGGCGGTGAACGCGGGACTGCGGATGCTCACGCAGTCGCCGAGAGCGCCGCGCGCGCCTGCAGCGGGCTGACGGCCGGCCCTCGGCTGGACCTTCGGATCAGCGGGCCTCCACGGCCGCTCCGTGTGGGTGTCGACGGCGACCTGGCCGAGCGAATCCTCCAGCCGGTGCTCGAGAATGCGTACCGGTACGGGGCGACGACTGTCCGGGTCGAGATCGGACGCGAGAACTCGACCGTGGTCTACGCGATCGAGGACGACGGTCCCGGCCTTGCGGACGATGATCGCGACCACATCTTCGAGCCTGGCGTCCGCGGAAGGGCCGCGCGGCCAGGTAGCGACCAGGGAGCCGGGCTCGGGCTGTCGCTTGCGCGCAGGCTCGCTCGCAGCGTCGACGGGGACGTCGTCGCCGATGCCGCACAGAGGGGTGGTCGCTTCGTCGTTCGGCTGCCCACCGGGTGAGGCAGGCACCTGGCCCGGCGCTGTCTTCGGGTCACGGAGCCTGGTCGGCTCTCACCCAGATCGACAGCTCGCCGACGCGCTCGAACCCGAGTCGCCGGTACAGCGGCTCGCCCTCGGCGCTCGAGGCGAGGATCGCCGGGAGCCCCGTCTCGGTGAGCAGCGCGGCACTCGTCAGCGCTGCGCCGTAGCCCCTACGTCGCGCCGACGCGACGGTCGTCACGCCGAAGACACCGACCGCGTCGTCCGTGCGATATCCCATCGCCGCGCCGACCGCGACGCCGCCGACACGGCCAATGAAGAGCGCCATGCGGGAGTCTTCGAGGATGCTCGCAGGATGCAGCGAACCGGGCTTGACGCGGGCGTCATCGCCGCCGAAGCCGCGCACGCTGACCTCTTCGAGCTCCGCCACTTCAGCCGCGCTCTGGACCCGCACGATCTCGAGCTCGCGCGGCGGCTCCTCCGAGACCGGCGCGGCGACCTGTCGGTAATACCAGGGGTCTTGTCGCCAGACCCGGAATCCGTGCGGCTCGAGGTCGAGGGACTGCCAGGAGTCGCAGATGCTGCCACGAATCGACGCGACGGCTCCGACCTGCACATCCCGGCGCAGCGTGATCGCGGCGAAGTAGATGTACGGCGGCGCGTCGAGTGCGCGCCAGACCTCACCGTCGTCCTCGGAGCGACAGCCCAGCGCCGCCAGCCACGATGCGTGCCAGGCCGCGTCGGCGTGCGCGCAGAGCTCGACCGGATCGGTCACGACTCTCGTCGTCCCAGCTCGAGCCCTTCGAGTGCCGCCTCGACCAGTCGCGGGAGAGTCTCGAGGTTGTACCCGCCTTCGAGCACGGCCGCGAGCCGGGGCGCCAGGGCGGCGCAGCGGCGGCACAGCTCCCGGAAGCCCTCTTCCGACACGCGCATCTCCGCGAGCGGCTCGTCTTCGTGCGCATCGAATCCGACCGACAGGAGCACGAGGTCGGGGGCGAAGCGAGCGACCGCCGGCTCGACCGACCGCTCGAGCGCGTCCAGGTACTCCGTGTCGCCGGAGCCGGCATCGAGCGGAACGTTGAGGGTCGTCGGC